>JAVWKG010000011.1:0-47832 GCA_036638655.1 Lysinibacillus sp.
GAAATAGTAAGCCGTTTTTTACACGACGGCCGTCTTTCGTTAGTTGCCCACCCATATCACGAAAATTATAAATTTCATCAAACGTCTCTAAAAGTTGTACCATTGTTATCCTCCTTAGCTTGCTAGCAGCTCGTCTTCTTTTCCTTCATACAAACGTACGATTAACTCATCTGTTAAATCTTCGGGTTTACCATCAAATAGTACTCGCCCTTTTTGAATAGCGATAATGCGCGTGGCATATTTCTTTGCTACATCCACTTGATGTAAGTTAACTAAACATGCAATGCCTTGTTCAAGACAATTTTGATAAATGCTCTCCATCACGATTGAAGAAGATTTTGGGTCAAGTGATGCAATGGGTTCATCCGCCAAAATAAGTGCGGGGTTTTGTGCTAATGCGCGGCAAACGCCTACACGTTGGCGCTGACCACCACTGAGTTCATCAACGCGCTTTCGAATTTCATGTTCTAATCCGACCTTTTTCAATAAATGAATGGCTGATTCCTTTTGTGCTTCTGAATAGCGATTGAAAAGTCCTGATAAAATGCTCATGCGCCCTAAATTCCCGTGTAGTACATTTTCCAGTACACTTAAGCGATCAACGACATTATAATGTTGAAAAATCATGCCAATATTTGAGCGAAGTTTGCGTAAGCTCGTTCCTTTTGCCTTCATCAGTGATTCACCTTCATAAACAATATCACCAGATGTCGGTGTGACAAGGCGATTGATGGAGCGAAGTAATGTGGATTTGCCCGCACCACTAGGACCGATTACTGCGATAAATTCCCCTTTATGCACATCAAATGAAATGCCTCGAAGTGCTTGTGTGCCATCTGCATATTCCATTTTTAATTGTTGAACTTGAAGTAAAGGTTTCATCCTAATGCTCCTAACGTAATTTTTTGCGTAATAAGCCCGTACATGTTTCAATCGTAAACATTGTCATAAAGACGATTAAAATCCCTAGTGTCATATCGCCAAAGTTGTAGTATGCAATGGAGTCTTGGATTAACATACCAACACCGCCCGCACCAACCATACCTAAGACAACAGATTCTGATACATTCATCTCAAATTTAAAGGCAATAGTTGCAATAAAAATGGTTTTAAGCCTTGGTAGTAACCCTTTGAATATAATTAAAATCCAACTTGCCCCGACTGAACGAAGTGCTTCAATCGTGTCATTTCCAACTTCTTCAATTTGTGCTGAAAACGTTCGAATTAAATACGCAGTTGTCGGTAAAATTAGCCCTAAAATTCCCGCCGAATAACCGAAGCCAATACTTGCAACTGCAATTAATACCCAAACCGTCGTTGGTACTGCGCGAATAATCATAATGGAGAAGCGAATGATTCGGCTTAGCATTATAGAAGGTGTAACATTTCTTGCAACTAAAAAGGCGGTCATAATCGAAAGTACTAAACCTAAGATTAAGGCCAGTAACGCGACAGCTAATGATGCAAGCATTTCACGTAAATAATCAGGCAACATCGTCAGTGAAATTTGCATCATATTGGATAGTGTGGCGGGTAACTTTTCGACACCTGTTACAAACTGATTCCAATCAATATCTACAACGAGCAAACTAATGAAGAATAAAAGCCCGCTCACACCGAAAAATAGTTGTTGCTGCTGTTTCGTTTTTGCATGGGAAATCGGAATTTTTTTCTTCCTGCGAGTTGGCAACTGAATCGATTCTTGTTTCGTTGTCATTAAATAATTCGCTCCCTTAATTTTTGTGACGTTGTTTCAACAATCATGATCAACACAATCATAATGACAATTGCCATCGCTGTTTTGTCATATTGGAAGAGATCCATTGTTTGTTTAATTAGTGTACCGAGCCCTCCAGCACCTACTAACCCTAAAATTGCACTCGCACGAATGCCAATCTCGACCATGAATAGTGACCAATTTAAAAAGCTCGGCATAAATTGAGGGATTACTGCATGTTTTAATATATGAAAGTAGTTCCCCCCAACAGCCATAATGGCTTCTTCCGCATGCCCATCAAGTTCCTCGATTGATTCGGAATACACACGTGCTAAAAAGCTTGTACCGAAAACGACTAAGGCAAGTAATCCTGGTAAATTACCAATCCCAAAAATGACAACTAAAATCGCCGCCCAAACGAGCGCAGGAATATTTCGGCAAAATGTCAAAATGGCTTTTAATACTAATGCGGCTGCTTTAGATGGTGCTGTGTTTTGCGCCATTAAAATCGCTAAAACTAAACCTAAAACACAGGCAATTCCGGTCGCAATAAATGCTAAGAGAATCGTATCAATGACAGGCTCAATAAAAGTTTGCATCTCATTCATATCAGGTGGTAGGAAGTCAGTCAGTATAAACTGAAAAAACGTCGGAATGGCATAGAAAAATGCCATTAAATCGAATTCAACATACCAAATCGAAAATAGAATGACTGAGATGAATAAGAAGAGATTCAGCGACTTTTTAATCTTGCTTGTTTTTGTATCAATACTTGTATTCATCAGCTTCTCCTTATTGCGCTAATAGTTGTTCAGGGCTTAAGTTCAAAGAACCTGCAACTTTTCTAAACTCATCAAAATCATGATCTTGTACTTCGACTAATTTTGTATCTTTATTCCCTGTTAGTGCCTCCAAATATGTTGGGTCATCGTAGGTTAATAAAAATTCCTTTAATTCATTTTTCGTTTCCTCTGAGTGATTACCACGAACGGCAAATGCTCCACCAGAACCGACTTCCATCGCTGGGACTTCGGCAATAACTTTATAATCGCCCTTTTTAATAACTCCATTTTTCTCCATCATATGAAGCACGCCAGGTGACACAGTTGCCACATCATATTGCTTATTCGTTACAGCAATTACCGCCTTATCATGTCCTCCAGCAAAGTTGATGCTCTTAAAGAACTCGCCCTCTTTTTCAACTTCTTCAAGCGTTAAACCGAGGTTTTCAATTAAATATGATTTTGGCATTAAGTGACCTGATGTTGAAACAGGATCTGCAAAACCAATTGTCTTCCCTTTTAAATCTTCTAAAGACTCAATAGTTGAATCATTTGCTGTAATGAATACGCTCATTGGCATGGATGTATCAGTTTGAATTCCTGCTAATGCTTCAGCGTTCGCACGTTCACTTGCGACAATATATGAAAATGCACCGAATAATGCTAAATCAGCTTTTCCATTTTTCATTGCTTCGATAGCAGCATTGTAACTATTGGCTTGATAAGAGGATACTTCCATCCCCAATGTTTTTTCTAGATCTTCTTCAAATGCTTTGTCTACTTTTGCTTTTTGCTCTGAATTTTCTTGCGGTAGGTAGGCAATAATGAATTCATCTTCCTTCGAACTTGCTTCCTTCTTTTCACTACAACCAGCTAAAGCGAATGCACCAACTAACAACGAGCCTAATAAAAGCGATTTGTACGTTTTCATAGTAACCTCCGAAAATTTAATGTAGTTGTAAAACTTGTATACAAGATGAATATATCAGCTGAATGTTAATGATTTGTGAATTTGATGTAAGATAATTACAAGAAAGTTGTAAATGTGACTGACATCCTTATTTCAATACACTAAGCTATAAATAGAAAGAGAGGGGCTACTCATGACATCTTTAGCTGATCAAGCATATGGCATTTTATTAGAACGTTGCATGAAAGCAGACTATATGCCCGGAGAAAAGTTATCCGAAAATAAATTAAGCGATGAATTAAATATGAGTCGTACGCCAATTCGTGCGGCACTTATCCGACTGATTCGTAAAAAATATATACAGTCTATTGATAAAAAGGGCATCTTCGTTCAAGGATTTTCTGAAAAGACCTTTTTGGATACATGCTTTTTCCTAGCAGATTTACAGCTGATTGTCCTTAATGGCCTCATTCAAAAAGATAATGAGCAATTGCTACAAGCGCTGGATGGCATCATTGCAGAACAAATAAAAGCGCGTGAGCAAAATGATTATTACCGATATTTAATTTGTACATATGACTATATTGAAAAAACATTTGAAAGTTATAATAATGAGGCATTGCTTCAAGCTTTTAAAAATGTTCGTCAAAACACAACACGCATGTCGATGATTATTTACAATTTAACGAAGCAAGAGCCACATTATTCGACGATTAGCATGTTTCAAGCGCTTAATGAAGGTTTGAAGCAACAAAATCCGCAGAGTATTCAACATTACTTAATGCATAGTAAAAAGCGTATAAACGAAATTGAACAACTTTTCAATGTACAAAGATCGGAATTTGAAAATGTAACTTGAACAGAAAAAAGAGTAGCATGATCATTCACAGGGTGATTGTAGGAACAAGAGGACAGGTAAGGGAAATTCCGAACGGGCTGTGGTGTAGAGCTCCAATTATAGTAAATAATAAATAGATGTGTAGAGGGGGAAAACCAATGTTACTAGAATCGATATTTCAAAAACGCCTAATGAATATGGTCATTTTCTCATGGGAGTTATTTTCTAGAAAAGTTGGAACAGGTCTAATTAAGGTTAATAAAGAAGCTTCAATGCAGTTGAAATATGCATATATTCTTCAAGAAATGATTCCGGTAACAATCTTTGATGAGCGCGAGAAAATTGAAATAGAATTAGAAACAACACGATTGGTGAATGGAAAGATAAGAGAAATAGATATTTTAATTGTTGGAACAGATAGTACCGCGCAAACTTATACAATTGCGATTGAATTGAAGTGCTATAAATATCTTGCATCGTCAGGGAATCCGAGAGGGGCACACGATGTTTTTATGAAAGATGTATATTATGATTTGCATTTATTGGAACAATATCAGCAACATAGCTATGCTGATGAATGTATTAGTTTGGTAATGACTGATTATAAGACTTCGGTATCTCCGCCCAATAAAACGGCAAAATGTTGGGATTATGATATTTCTCAAGACGCTCAAATTATAGCGAATACTCGATTTACAACAGCCATAGGTGGAAAACCACAGGACTTTATGCTCGAAAAAAATTATCGATTTAACTGGAAGGAATTCGGTCTATATTGGTTTGCTGCACTTGTATAACTAGGAACAGTATTGCAGCTTCTGTTTATCACAATACAATCGGGATAGAGATTAGTTGACCCGGCCAATCAATAAACGGAAGAAGTTTCTCAAGTATGAGGGAAAGTAATGTTAAAAAAATTGCACGCTATTAAATGGTTAGGGGTTGGAAATTAACCCCTAATAAAAACTACTATTTCACTGATTTTGAACGATGGTTGTAATTCAATTTTCATATATTTAAAGTTCATACTGGTCAAAAAGTTTGAAATTTGTAAAATTACATGAGATTATGAGTGAGTGTAATTTTAACTAAAACTATAGAAGTTAAAGGCAAACTGTACTGAAAAGGCAGGACGCAAAGCCGAGGGTCTAAAGTTTGGGGATTAATTTAAAGTCCTGCAATCTAAACAATGATCGCCTGGTTACCAAATTTATGGATTAATACATATAAATCCTTTGGCTATTCTATTTTTAATAGAATAGTTTTTTAGTGTTTAAAACCACGGGAAGTGAATTTGGCGAAAAAGTGTAGTTAGGAAGGCTTAAGAGCTTCTTGAAGTTACCAATTAAAAATCTTTGAAGCTGCTGCAGACAGCTTATGCTTAATTTACTATTAATGAAATTGAAAGGATTGTAAAAAAATGAACAAGAAAAGGTTTTCATTCAAAGCAAAGTTAGTAGTTTTCTCTTTATTACTTTCATTAGTACCAATTGTTTTTATTGGCGTGTTAGTTAATGGAACAGTTAGCCAAAAAACGAAGGATGATTATATTGGTTTCAGTGAGAGAGAAATTAAACAGGTGGATAATGGGATTGCCCTATACTTTGAATCGATTAGGGAAGATGTCAATTTATTAGCTAATGACTATTCTGTTTTAGACGCCGATTCAACGATTACTTCCTACAAAGATGTAGCGGGAGACGACTCAATTGATATGACCCCTTCAAAAAATGGGGACAAGGAGAAAGCCATTTTTGATGTGTTTTCTAAATTTAGTAAGAGTCATCCTAAAGCCCCTTATATTTATATGGGTACATCGGATGGAGGTTATGTCCAATATCCTGAGGGCCCCGTGCCAGCTGGTTTTGATGCTAGAGACCGACCTTGGTATACAGCAGCTATTGAAGAACCAGGAAAAGTAAAATTAACAAGTGCCTATGAAGCGACTGGTATAGAGGGCATTATAGTAAGTAATGTAGTGTCGATTGAAAAGGATGGAAAGCAAACAGGTGTGTTAGGTTTAGATGTAAGTCTAGAAGGCTTAACGGATATTATTAAGGAAATCAGTATAGGTAAAGATGGGTATGTAATTCTTGCACAAGAAGATGGAACGATTTTGGCCCACCCTAAAAATCCTGAATTAAATTTCCAACCCATTTCTAAACTAAACATTTCTTCATTAAAAGATTTAAGCAAAGATGGCATAATTGAAACTGAACTAGACGGAGAAGATTATGTATTAAATACAATTACTTCAGAAGTTGAAGGCTGGAAGTATATCGTTGCCATAAAGAAGGAAGAAATTTTAACTACGGCAACTTTCATACGTACAACGCTTTTCATTATAGGTGGAATTTTTGCTGTTCTTGCTGTAATCGCATCTATTATTATGAGCTTCCGTATAACAAAGAGAATTAAAGAGATTAGTGATGTGTCTTTAGCGATGTCAAAAGGTGATTTGACTCAACAAGTTACGGTAAAGGTGAATGATGAAATCGGGGATATGGGCGAGAATTTCAATATGATGGCCAACAGTTTAAAAGAAACAATCCAAAAAATTTCGCAGGAATCTCAACAATTATCTGCGACATCTGAGGAACTTGCAGCGTCTTCGCTTGAAAATCAAGCAGCCTCTAATGAAATATCCGAATCAATCCAACTTGTCGCTACTGGAACAGATGAACAGGATGCTGCTATGAAAAACGCAGTGGGTATTATCAATGAAGTGTTTAAGCATGTGGATGATGTGACGGTGAGCATGGGCGATGTGAAAGAGTCCATTCATTATTCAACGGAAACTGCTAAACAAGGCCGTGAAGTCGTTGAACAAACGGTAAATCAGATGAGTGAAATTGATAAAAATGTAAGTTCTTCCGCCGAGAGAATAGGCATGTTAAATGAAAAGTCTAATGAAATTAAACAAATTAGTTTCATCATACAGTCCATTTCAGAGCAAACGAATTTATTAGCTTTGAATGCTGCGATTGAAGCAGCAAGAGCTGGAGAACATGGAAAAGGATTCGCAGTAGTGGCGGATGAAGTTCGAAAACTCGCAGAGCAATCTAGCAACTCCGCATTGCAGATCAATGAAATTATTCAAGACATTGAAAAAGGCATTGGAGATTCAATGGGTCTTGTAAATCTAGGGGTAAGCTCGGCAAAAGAAGGCATGAAACTCGTGAATGAAAGCGGGAAAGCATTTGGAGAAATTAAGGATTCGATTCTCGCTGGCACAACAAAAATATCCGAGGTCAGCATAGCGATGGAAAACATGAAGAACCATATAGCTGAAGTAGTAGTTCATATAGAGAAAGTTTCTAAAACAAGTATTGAAGTAAATAATTATTCCCAAAACGTCGCAGCATCTTCTGAAGAAATGAGTGCCTCAATGGATGAGGTTTCATCGGTTTCTCAAGAGTTAGCAAGGATGTCAGGTGAGTTAGAAGGAGCTATTCAGCAATTTAAGCTGTAAAGCATTATTTATTTTGTTTCTTTAAATGTATCAAGTAGATATGAAGTCAAAATTAAAGCCGATTTTCTGAGCAAACAGAAAATCGGCTTTTTTAAATTGATTACATACTTTTCATTCACTTCAAGGTATATAATTTTCTAAGTTCACGACATGTATTCGGCATAGAAGTTTATTTAGAAAAAACAATAAGAAAGTATTAAGAATTGGTGTGTGTGTTTGTTAAGATTTAATTAGTATTATAACCTTATACGAATCCTGTAGGGTGATTATGTGGGCCTAAAGAGATGGAGGAGTGAATGTAGTTGAACATTTTGATTTGTGATGATGATAAAGAAATTGTAAGGGCAATTAGCATTTATTTAGAAAATGAGGGATATCAAGTATTCAAAGCTTATGATGGGCTAGAGGCAATTGATGTTATACGGGATCACGTTATTAATCTCATTATTATGGACATTATGATGCCGAGAATGGATGGAATTACGGCGACGATGAAAATTCGGCAAGATAATCTGATTCCGTTAATTATGCTTTCTGCTAAGTCGGAGGATCATGACAAAATACTCGGATTAAATATCGGAGCAGATGATTATATGGCCAAGCCGTTTAATCCGCTTGAACTGATGGCTAGAGTGAAATCGCAGCTAAGAAGGTATACGACATTTGGCAGCCTTGAGGTGAGTAGTCATGTATTTCAATCGGGCGGGCTCACGATTGATGATGAACGGAAAGTCATTGCAGTGGATAATGCGGAGGTTCATTTGACACCAGTGCAGTATAAAATTGTAAAGCTTCTTACTGCAAATGCTGGGAAGGTATTCACAATTGAAGAGATTTACGAAAAGGTATGGAATGAACGGGCCGTCAATCCAGAAAATACGGTGGCGGTTCATATTCGAAAGATTCGAGAAAAAATTGAAATTAATCCGAAAGAGCCGAAGTATTTAAAAGTTGTATGGGGAGTTGGTTATAAAGTTGAGAAATATTAGTCATGCACTCATTACGAAAATTGTTGTGTTTCTGATTGCTGTCGTTTGTTTAACGGGTGCAGTAAAGACAATTTTTAATATGGAATTGAATGAATTGTACCTTAGTGACCTTAGTGAGGAAAGTTATTTTAAAAGCCAACAATTTATGGGGGCAAGTTATGAGACGATTAGCTCATTAGCGCAATTAGTCGGTCAATACAAAAGTGAAGAATATATTTTAAGTGGTAAGGCATTAACTAAAGAAGATAAGAGAGAAATCGAAGAAGAGGTATACAGCGATTTTTATGACTACAAATATAATACAAATTTAAATGAAGAAGAAAATAATCGTATAGATCAAAAGCAATATACAGATGGTGAAAATCGTTTCAAGGACGAAAGAATAAAAGAGCAAGTAAGAGACTTTTATCGGTTACGTGGCACATTAGATGCAGCTGAAGGAATTGTCTATTATGCAAGTGACGGTGAGCACGTCTTCTCTAACAGTAAACTAAATGAAAAAGAGCATTTTGAATCCTATGATGCTTATATGCTCTTTGCAGATTATCAACAAAAAGTTTTTCCAAAAGAAATAACGGAAAATCCATACTTGGATCACTATGAATATGTATTTGAAGAATTGAAATCACCAAAAGATGTGATGTATGTGGCGTTTACAACGTCTTTCTTAGATGAAAAAATAAAGGAATGGGAAAGTGATAAAGCGCTAGCTAAAAAATTACTGAATGAATTCATTTTATTTGCAGCAGGGGTTATTTTATCTTTTGTTTATTTAATGATAGTGATTGGAAGAGCGTCATTTAATGATAACGAGATTCATTTTAATGCCATTGATAAACTGTATAACGATCTTAATATTGTAATTGTCGTTTCTTTAACAATGATGTGGGCTATTATGGTTTCTGAAGTTTTACAGGATATATACATGCTTCTCACAGTACCTATTTTAGTCATTGCATTATTAATGACTTTATCGCTTGTAAAGCATTTGAAAAATAGAACATTACTACAGCACACGATTATCTATCAATTACTTAAAAAAGCATTTCTTGCGGTGAAAAATGTCTTTGATAGTGGCAGTATGGGTGTGAAAACCGTGGTGCTTGTCATTGGTTATCCAGTAGTAGTTGCGGCGACGTTTTTCATATTCCCGATTACGATAGGTCTAGCAGCATGGTTTGCGATGAAAAAGGTGAAGGCGTTTAATCGCATTAAAGAAGGTGTGGAGCAAATAAAGAATGGAGACTTTCAACATCGAATTGAAGTAGATGGAAAAGGTGAAATTAGCCGACTTGCAGACAACATTAATAGTATTACAGATGGTCTAAAAAAGTCGGTGGATAGTGAGATTAAAAGTGAACGTTTGAAAACGGAGCTCATTACGAATGTTTCGCATGATATTAGAACACCTTTAACGTCCATTATTACGTATGTCGATTTATTAAAAATAGAAAACGATCCTGAAAAAGTTGCTGAATATGTAGACGTGTTAGACCAAAAATCGAAAAGACTAAAATTGTTAACAGATGATTTATTTGAAGCGGCAAAAGCATCAAGTGGAAGTATGCCTGTTCAGTTAGAACGGATTGCTATCTTATCGTTGCTAACGCAAGGAATAGGAGAAATGGGTGAAAAAATCGAAGCGTCGGCATTAGACTTTAAGTTAGCGTACCCTACAGAAAAGGTGTATGTGAAGGCTGATGGTAAACTGCTATGGCGCGCCATTGAAAACTTATTCTCGAATATTTTTAAATACGCACAGCCTGCATCAAGGGTATATATTGATGTTGAAGATTTAGGGAATGAAATACGCGTGACATTTAAAAATATTTCAGCATATGAATTGAATATTTCAGCCGATGAGCTAATGGAACGCTTTAAACGGGGGGATGAATCGAGATCTAGTCAAGGTAGCGGATTAGGGTTATCGATTGCTGAAAGCCTGATTCACATCCAGCACGGAAAGTTTTTAGTTCAAGTAGATGGCGATTTATTTAAGGTTATTATTTATTTGCAGAAATTTCCAAATTAATAATATAGCTGAAAAATAGGATATGTGAGTATCCTATTTTTTGCTGTGTACTGATTGGAAATTATTTATGTGAAATGGATAAGGGACTTTTGTGTTCATAAAAATGTCGAAAAGAAAAAAGAGTTTTTGTGACATTTCATCTTTAGGAATAAACTTCGTCCTTTTTACTAGCTTTTAAACCACATATAGCTATCATATAGTAGATGATATTTTAATCTTGAAATAATTATGATAGACTATTATAAGTTTATTATTGATACGGAAATGGTGTTTGACTAGATCGCGCCTTGGCTTATTGTGATGCCATAGCCGGACCGCCTAACATCCTTTCTGAAAATATTAGAGTATAGGGATGGTAAAAATGAGTAACAGAGAAACTAAAACAGACGTTATCTTAATTGGTGCCGGAATTATGAGTGCGACTTTAGGGACAATGCTAAAAGAATTAGTACCTGAATGGGAAATCAAAGTGTTTGAAAAGCTTGCAGATGCAGGTGAAGAGAGCTCTAATGAGTGGAATAATGCAGGAACAGGGCATGCAGCGCTGTGCGAACTGAACTACACTTCTGAAAAATCAGATGGCTCTATTGATATTAAAAAAGCAATTAATGTAAATGAACAATTCCAACTTTCAATGCAGTTTTGGTCTTATCTTGTAAATAACAAACTGATTCAGAATCCTGAAGACTTTATTATGCCAATCCCTCATATGAGTATGGTACAAGGGAAGCAAAACGTGGAGTTTTTAAAGAAACGTTTTGAAACGATGACAAGTAACCCGTTGTTCGATGGTATGGAGTTTTCTGATGATCCAGAAACGCTGAAAAAGTGGATTCCATTAATTATGGAAGGACGCTCAGCAGAAGATGTCATTGCAGCAACAAAAGTGGACTCGGGAACAGATGTCAACTTTGGTGCGTTAACACGTATGTTAATTAATCACTTAGATGCGCAAAAAACAGAAATCGCTTACAAACATAGTGTTGAAAGCATTTCACGTACTAAAGACGGCTTATGGCAATTAAAAGTACATGATATTGACGGCTGTAGAATGGAATACCATACAGCGAAATTCGTCTTCCTTGGAGCTGGTGGAGGAAGCCTTGAACTATTACAAAAATCAGGCATTCCTGAAGGAAAACATATCGGGGGCTTCCCAATTAGTGGATTATTCCTATCTTGTCAAGATCAAGACATTATTGATCAACATCATGCAAAAGTATACGGAAAAGCTGCGGTTGGTGCGCCACCAATGTCTGTTCCACACCTTGACACACGATATATCGATAACAAAAAATCATTGCTATTTGGGCCGTTCGCCGGCTTCTCACCGAAATTCTTAAAAACAGGTTCAAATATGGATTTAGTTGCTTCTGTAAAACCGCATAATATTACAACATTATTAGCGGCAGGAGTTAAAGAGATGGGCTTAACGAAATATTTAATTCAGCAACTTCTGTTATCAAAAGATCAACGTATGGATGAGTTACGTGACTTTATCCCGAATGCTAAAAACGAAGATTGGGATATTGTAGTTGCTGGTCAACGTGTACAAGTTATTAAAGATACTGAAGCTGGTGGTAAAGGAACGCTTCAATTTGGTACCGAAGTTGTAAGTGCGGCTGATGGCTCGATTGCAGCATTACTAGGCGCCTCTCCAGGTGCATCTACGGCTGTTCACGTTATGTTAGAAGTAATCAATAAATGCTTCCCAGACCGTGTCAAAGATTGGGAGCCAAAGTTAAAAGAGATGATTCCTTCTTACGGTAAATCATTAGCAGAAAATCCAACGCTTCTAAAAGAAGTTCACGCTTCAACAGCAGAGACGCTTGGTTTAAACGAAAAATAATTTACTTGTAGTATGAGTGAAAAATAGAGTGTTATTGAATATAAAACAAAAGTCGATTTTCTATGTAATTAGAAAATCGGCTTTTTTATTTGTTATTGTCTGCGCGTTAGGTGGTTATTTTATAAATTGCTGAATAAAGTAATGTACTGGAGATAATAACTGAGTGAAATATAAATGATTGTAGGACGAGGAGGAAGTGCAAATGAGTTATCAGTTGTTCATTGGAATTAGTATAGCAATTATGAGTTTAACGGCATGGATTACCTACTATCTAGGACAAAAGGTGTCAGGGAAACTGACAAAATATATGCCTGCATTTTCATTTGCAGTAGGTATGCTCTTTATGTTTATCAAAATTCAATTTGCCCCTTTTAAGGCGAATTCATTTGAGCATATTTCTACGATTATCATGCTTATTGTACTAGCTCTTCTTTTTGTTATTGCGGTTTTAGAAGCGGCCATTGTTGATATATTAGAAAAAGAGAAGTTAATTGAAAGTATTTCTACGTTTATAAAAAGGGCTATACACATAGTGAAAAAACGGATAAATGATAATAGCATTTTAAGAAAAATAAGAAATGGTTAGTCCTGCAAGTTGTAAAGAATGCACCAAAAGCAGGAGGAGGTTCGGCATTTGACCTGTGAAAGGCAAATGTCGAGCCTCCTTCTGTGCAAACATAGTTACTTTTTCGGTATATTTTTCGATACCAATTTTTCAAGTTCAGTTAATTCCTCGGAAAATTCTTCTCTTACTTTATTTGGGGCAATTTTTTGATTTTTTGGTGTCTGTGGTAATGAAGCTTTGTTATGACTTCGCCCTTGTTTATTGTCTCTACCCATCTCGATTCACTCCTTTTGTTTTAAGTCCATTTTAATATGGCATAGAACAAGGATTTTATAACAAAAAAATGATGGGTGGTATTATTTGTTAGTTAACTGCAGTGAAAAGAGCTGTATAAAATTATTGAATTTTTGCTTTCCGGAAGCTATTGTAAATATCGAATATATTTGTAATGATTGTAATTGCTACAGTAAGCTGAATAATTCGGTTTACGGAATTAGCTACAGTTGTAGGCGTAGTTTGTAACAATTCAGCCATATACGGAATGATTGGTTCATGAATTAAATTGGCATTAGTGATGATGATAATAAAGACAATAGTACCGATTAGTTGAACAATGGCGTTAAAGCTTGCAAGTTTTATCGTCCATTTTCCAATTGTCCATTTAACTAATGTCAAAACTATGCTCAAGAAAATGCAAACTAGCACAATAGGACCAAAGGCAAGTAAGGTTTCCTGGTTAAAAGCAGGCATGATAAATTGCAGTCCATTACTATCAACAGATTTGTATACCCCTACAATATGATTTGCCTTGAAATAAACAACTGCTAAAATGACAGTTCCTAGTAGGCTAAATATAAGGTCTCTTTTCTGTATGTTTTTTTCTTTTGGGATGATTTTCGTATTTTTTAAATCATCAGGTGTCCAATCATGTATATAGTTGATAAGAGGGATGTTAGGCTTTAAATTTCCAGTTCGCTCAATAATGATAAAGGCAACAGTAATCCAGAATAGCACTTGAATGAGTACAGGGAATAGGTTTATAAAGGTCATCGAAAAAGTTTGGATAATAACTGAAAGGAGTTCTTCTTCACCTGTAAATAAAACAATACTTTCTACGATATGTACAAGTAATGCAATTAAGATAATCCAAGGCATGATCATTTTTATCGTGCTAATATAAGAATCATACATTTTCGGGCCGATAATATAATTAGGTGTGTCTAGGTAGCTTGAAGCAAGTTCAGCAGGATTGCCAAGCTTTAAAAGGACACTTTTTACTTCCTCTTCAGAATAATTTTCGGGCAGCATATCTTCTATTGTTATTTTAAGTTCTAGAGCAATATCATTTCGCATCTTGTCAGGTAATCTCTTCGTCACTTCATAAATGTAAGCTTCAATTAAATTCATAATGTTCAACTCCCCCTTAATCATGAAATCAATGCTTCAGTCATAGCACGAAAAATTCAACTTTATAATATTTTTATGTGTCATTGTATCATAATATTAAATATATATGGTGACTACATTTGTGAAAAGGCCCATCACCAAAAGTTGAGAATGACATTTAATTAAAGAGGTCAATCCTAGGTTATGGTGAAGAGCCTAACAGTAAAGTGGATATATCATAGGAAACGCACAAATATTAACGTTTTTTAAGCTTTTTGCGAATTGATTTTCGTTTATATTCTTCTTGATGCTCAAGGTACTTGGGTAATAGCGCGTTTTCTGGGGAATTGTTATGATTTTCGTCAGTCATTTGAGGATTAATAGTAAGAGTTTCCGGAACCTGTACTTCGAGTTGTGCTAGAGTTTCGGGAATGTGATCTTCAAGTGGAATGTTCGTTTCAAGCTCTGTTTCAACTTGTGGATTGTGACTTTCAGGCTGAACGTTAGCGTGCGGCTGTTGTACTGGGTGTACATCCTTAATGACTACTATTGGTCGCATCATATCATGGTCTTCGTGCTCTAAAAAATGACAATGCCACATGTAGTTCCCCACATGTTCTTTCCAATGCATAATTAGCTTTGTTATCATGCCTCCATCAACCTTCGCAGTATCTTTCCAGCCGCGTTCGAAAATCCGTGGCGCTAAAGGGGGACCTGTAAACTCTATTTTTCCTTCTTTCTGGTAAAGTTCAACATTAAATGATCGGCGTTCAAGGATTTTGAATTGCACTAAGTGAATGTGTATTGGATGGGGGAATGGTGTTGTATTAATAATATTCCACACTTCTATGCTATCAAGAGAAGGCTTTTCAGTAGCGGGTTCATGGTACATTTTGTTGTCTAAAAGTAGCATAGGTCTACCAAAAGAGTCCGTTGTTGCACTTAAAGGTAAGTCTCGCTGTATATGGGCATGATGTGCATGTAAATCCATCGATTCAGCTAAACGTTCCGGTATTTTGCTCGTATCCTTTCCCTTTAACGGTAAGCAAACATTAAATTGCATAACTACTTTTGTATGCTCATCAGGGGATGCTGTATCATTATTGACTAAGGTAATTTTCTGACCATTGTGAGCAGAAAAATCAATGATAATATCCGTTCTTTCAGCTGGTAGCAGTTCAACTGATTGTAAGCTAACAGGTTTTGTCAAAAAACCGCCGTCGGTACCGAGCTGAGTAAATGATTGATTGTTTGACAGACCTAGCACGTAGCCTCTTCTGTTAGAGCCATTAAGTATACGGAAACGATATTTTCGAGGTTCTACGTTTAAGTAGGGCCAAACCTTGCCGTTCACAGTAATGGTATTACCGAGAAATCCTGGTGTGATAGAGGGATGCACTGGAACTGGAAATGGCGGTGCATCAGGATAAAATATAGAACCGTCTTCATTAAAGGATTTATCTTGAATTAGCAGAGGGAATTCGTAATTGTCACTAGGAAGCTGTAACCTTTCTTCTAGGGAGTCTCTAAGAAGGTAAAAACCTGCCAGCCCTGCATAAACATTTAATCTTGTTATGCCCATGGAGTGGTCATGATACCACATCGTTGTTCCAGGTTGATGATTTGTATATTCATGGACCTCCTTTTTGAATTTGGGTCCGATAGAGGTGTAATCTTTTGTGTACCATGCTTCAGGATGGCCGTCACTTTCCCAATCTACGTTTGCGCCATGTAGATGGACAACTGTTCTTACTTCAGCTGAATCACTAGCACCGTGAAGAGTAAAATCGACAGGTAAAAAGTGTTTTTTAGGTAATTGATTCAAATACTTTACATAGATTGTTTGATCTTTTTTTGCCTCGATTGTAGGTCCAGGTAAGAGCCCATCATAGCCCCAAATGGTGGAAGGTGGGAAATCTTTATGGAACCAATGTCTTGCTTCTTTCATTTTCAATATATAATATTCATTAGTAGGGTGGTCGGGATGATATTTGGATTTAGCAGTAGGCGGTTTTATCAATTTATCTACAAACTTAGGGATAGTAGCCGGATCAGAAGGATTCACATTTTTGGTCAAAGTTGCACTTCCTTTTTCCTTATATATTTTCTATGCATTTTATAATACGGGTCAAATACATAAGGAACTGGGCTAATGAGGGTGTTTTTTGCTTATAGATGGACTTGTTTGTTGAGATACTAGAGATTATAGGCTTTTGTTTTTATGATGAAAGTTGTATTAGATAGCTTAGGTAGAAAAAATGAAAATAAAAGAGGTTTTATGATGAGTAAGAAGAGTTTTAAAGAGTATCAATTGAGTAATGAAATTGTAAGTGCACTAGAGAGCTTAGCGTATGAGCATCCAACAGAAGTCCAAAGTAAGGTAATACCGTTAGTGTTAGAGAAAAACGACCTTGTTGTGAAATCGCAAACAGGAAGTGGGAAAACAGCATCGTATGGCATTCCAATTTGTGAGGCGATTGATTGGCTAGAAAATAAACCACAAGCATTAGTCTTAACACCAACGAGAGAACTAGCTGTTCAGGTGAAAGAAGACTTTACGAATATCGGAAGATTTAAGCGTATTAAAGCAACGGCGGTTTATGGAAAACAGCCAATTGCTTATCAAAAGACTGAGTTAAAACAAAAAACACATGTTGTTGTAGGTACACCAGGACGTGTATTAGATCATATTGAAAGAGGGACACTGGTTTTAGACAAAATCAGTTATTTAGTCATTGATGAAGCAGATGAAATGTTAAATATGGGCTTTATAGAACAAGTAGAAAAGATTATAAAGCAAGTACCTCGAGATCGCGTGACAATGTTATTTTCAGCAACTTTACCAGAGAAGGTAAAGGATTTAGCACTTAAGTACATGAAAACACCGACTGACGTTGAGATACAGGCTACAGGATTAACGACAGATAAAATCGAGCATTCCCTTTACAAAGTGGAAGATACTCATAAACTGGCGATGCTACGCAATGTCACAATTGTAGAAAATCCAGATAGCTGCATTATCTTTTGCCGTACGAAGGACCGTGTAGATGCGTTATGTGAGCAACTAACTACTTTTGGCTATAGCTGCGATAAAATTCATGGTGGGATGATTCAAGATGCTCGCCTTGAAGTGATGACTGATTTTAAAAGAGGTGATTTCCGTTATTTAGTTGCGACAGATGTGGCTGCTAGAGGAATCGACATTGATAATATTACACATGTCATTAACTACGATTTACCGTTAGAAAAGGAAAGCTATGTACACCGAACAGGAAGAACGGGGCGCGCTGGCTTAAAAGGCAAGGCGATCACATTTGTCACGCCTTTTGAAGATCGCTTTTTAAGTGAAATTGAAGAATATATTGGCTTTAATATTTCTCATATGGAAGCCCCTACTGAGGGTGAAGTTTTAAGTGGGAAATCGGGATTTGAAGCGAAAATGAATGTTGAGCCAAAGCTGAAGAAAGCAAAAAATGAAAAATTAAATAAGCAAATTATGAAATTGTATTTTAATGGTGGTAAGAGAAAGAAGCTAAGAGCAGTAGATTTTGTTGGTACAATTGCTAAAATCAATGGCGTAACAGTCGAGGATATCGGTATTATTACAATTACAGAAACGTTTACTTATGTTGAAATTTTAAATAATAAAGGACTTCATGTGCTGAAAAACATGAAAAACAAGACAATTAAAGGTAAATTATTGAAAGTGTATGAAGCGAATAAGGAATTGTAAAGCGGGATAAAATAAATCATTAGAGAGCATGATATGACAAAGGGAGTGATTATTATGGCAATCAATGTATACCTTACATTCGATGGGAATTGTCGCGAAGCTGTAGCGTTTTACGAAAAAGTATTTGGTGTGAAGCAGGCGCAAATAATGACATATGGTGATGCACCGATGGATTCGAATCATCCGCTTTCAAAAGAACAGAGTGAATTGATTTTGCATACGCGCCTTAATATTTTTGGTAGTAATGTGATGTTTTCAGATGCATATCCAGGATTCCCCTATATAAAAGGGAATAATATTTCACTATCATTTGTTTCAGATGATGAGGAAAAAATTAAAACAACTTTTCAAGCGCTTCAAGAGGGTGGTTCAGTACAAATGGAGCTTCAAGAAACTTTTTGGAGTAAATGTTATGGTCAAATAACAGATAAATTTGGTATTGAATGGCAGATGAATTATGAAGAACAGCAGAACTGAATATTAAATAAGAGGTGATACTTGTGATTGAAAAACTTGGACAAGTAATGCTTTATGTAAACGATCAAGATGCAGCCATTACATTTTGGACAGAAAAAGTCGGGTTTGTAGTAGTAATGGAGCATAAGGATGAGATGATACGCTTTATCGAAATCGCACCTACAAAAGATGTGGAAACAAGCTTCGTTTTACACAATAAAGAAACGATATCGAAAATGCAGCCAGAGCTAAACTTGGGGACTCCATCTCTAATGTTTTACGCTTCAGAGCTAGAAAACTTATATGAAGACTTTAAAGAAAAAGGAATTACGGTTGGAGAACTAATAGAAATGCCAGCAGGTAAAGTATTTAATTTTGCTGATCATGAAAACAATTACTTTGCGATTATGGAACATACAAAAGCATAAAAAGGAAAAATGACAGATGTATTTTTAAACTCTGTCATTTTTCTTTTTTTATAAGAATGGGGAAGTATACCTTTATAGTAATGTCGCGGTTTACTTTGGTTGGCATTGTCGAAAAGTATGGCAAATGTGTAATATGAGACCTGGATGCGGATAAAACGTGTTTTGTGCGTGATAAAAGTAATTCCCTGCGTGATAAACTTCGATTTGAACAGGATAAAAATCCCCTCATTCAAAAATTTTAGCTTCGCCGTATATGCAACGATCATTTTAGATTATAGGGCCAACCTTCTTATGTTAAATCTTCGCCGGGAATAGATACTAATTGTCTATCTATGGTAAATTCATGCCCGTTCCATGACAGCACATTTTCAACATAACCTAGTCCATCTGCATGATATCTTCCAGCGATGCTTTGAATAGCTAGAAGTTGGTAGGTGCCACCGCGGCTAAAATCAATTGGATAAAGACCACCAATTGGATCTACCCAGCCTTGTATTGGTTGTTTTAAAGTACCATCTTTATTATATATTTCTGAAAGATAGTCTGCTCCTTTGTACATTAAATCTAGAATGTACTTTTTCTTTGGTGAGTCACTTGTCACTTTTACTTGATAGTTATTTTGAAAATCTACATCGTATTGGTGCTTGTCATTAAAAGTAGCAGCATCGAAGATTTGGTGCATACGCCCGTTAATATAAGAGAAAATAGATGCATTAATGATACCGCCACTACCGCCTGTATCACTGACGATTAATATGTCATCTACATGATTTTTTGTAAAATCGCCAAGAAAAATGGTTGGATTATAGCCTTCATTTTCCTTTAAAGGTACTCTTTCTAAAGTCCGCGTCCGCCCATAAAGGATAAAAAGGGTAATTTGACGCCAATATGGACTATCAGGTGTTTTCATGCCAGTAAGAAATACAGTATCTAAATAACCATCGCCATTGACATCGCCAAATTTTGTTTGAATTTGCATAGGTATTAAATTGGAATGTGGCTCATTTGCCTGATTTGGTAAGTGAATATTCATATATTGCCCTCCCGCCATTTTCCTCTTAGCATATGCAACAAGTAATAAAATGCCCGTCATTTGCTGCTCAATATGCCGTTAAGTACAAGTTTTGGTGTAGAGCGTAAAAAAAGCGCGAGCAATGAGCTCGCACTTTTGTCATGGGATAAGAAATTATTTTGTATAGTTATCGAAGTAACCTTGGATGTAAATCATTGGTGTACCTTTATCGCCACTACCAGAAGTTAAGTCTGAAAGTGAACCGATTAGGTCAGTTAATTTACGAGGTGTTGTTCCTTGTGCAGCCATGTGGCCCGTTAAATCTTCGTCTTTGTTGGTAATGTATTCAGAAATCGCTGCTTTTAATTCTTCGCCGCGTAGGTTGGCAAAGTCATTATCAGCTAAATATTTTAGTTTGATTTCATTTGGCGTACCAGCAAGACCTGGTGTGTAAGCTGGTGATACAACAGGGTCTGCAAGTTCCCAAATTTGTCCGACTGGATCTTTGAATGCACCGTCGCCGTAGATCATCACTTCTACTAATTTACCTGTAGCTGCTAAAATTTTTGCTTGGATGTCATCAACGATTGGTTGGCAGTTATCCGGGAATAATTTTACACTATCTTCAGTTGATTTGTTTGAACCCAGTAAACCGTATGCAGAGTTAAAGCCTGAGCCATTATGAGATTCAGCTAAAATATTGTCTAAACCGAAAACTTTTTCAACACCATTTGCTGTTAAAATTCGTTTTGTACGGAAGCGAGAGTGAATATCACAAGTTAATACGCTCTTCGTATAGTCTAAAATCGTTTTAGGGTTGTTAGAGAAAATAACTTCAACTTCAGTACCTTCAGCTTCGATTAGCTCTTTGTAGTACTCAATATAGTCAACACCAGTGAATGTGTGCTTGTTGTAGCCGAAATGTCCGCGGAATTCGCTTTCAGTTAAAACGTCAGTCCATGGATTAACGCCTTTTTCATCAAGTTCATCAAGTGATACTAAGTGGTTACCTACTTCATCAGAAGGATAGCTTAGCATTAACACAACTTTTTTCGTACCTTTTGCAATACCGCGTAAAATGTTTGAGAAGCGGTTACGGCTTAAAATTGGGAAAATAACGCCAACTGTATCGTCGCCGAACTTTGAACTTACGTCCGCTGCGATAGCATCGATTGATGCATAGTTACCTTGTGCACGAGCCACAACTGATTCTGTTACTGTTACGATGTCGCGATCCTCAATTGTATAGCCTTCTACTTTTGCTGCATTTAATGCTGTATCCACAACGATTTGTACGATATCGTCACCTTCGTTAATGATTGGACCTCGAAGACCTCTTACTACTGTACCAACTACACGTTCCAAAATAATCTCTCCTCTATACATAAAAGTTTGTATGTGACTTTTGTTTAATTAAGATAAAAACAATATGGTTTTACTATACGGCTTTTTAGTGATATAAGTAAAATTAATAGTTTGTATAGTAGATATAAGGGGTGCTTATATGATAGGTAAATTAGATTTGTATCGCGTTTTTAGCATTGTGGCTAAAAGTAATAGCTTCTCCAAGGCGGCTAAAGCCTTATATATGACACAGCCAGCTGTTAGTCAGGCAATTATGCAGCTTGAAAAAGAGCTAGATACGCGTTTGTTTAACCGTACGCCAAAAGGGGTGACATTGACAACAGAAGGAAGCCTTTTGTATGAGTATGCTAATTCTGCCCTCGGTTTACTCCATGTTGGTGAAGAAAAAATTTTAGAATTTAAAAATTTAACAACAGGGCAACTGAAAATTGGTGTAGGAGATACTATTTCACGTTTCTTTTTAATGCCATATTTAGAAGCATTCCATACGATGTATCCGAATATTAAATTACAGATGTTAAATGGTACGACTTCTGAAATTTGTAACTTCATTAAATCAGGGGAAGCGGATGTAGGACTTTGTAATTTTCCGATTGAAGATCCAACATTGCAGTTAACGCCTTGTACGGAAGTGCAGGATATTTTTGTATGTGGAGAGAAGTATCGTACACTCGCGTTAAAGAGTTTAAGCTATGAGGATTTGTTGAAATTCCCGCTCATCTTTTTAGAGAAGAAGTCAAACTCCCGTAATTATGTAGAAAACTTTTTAATAGCGAAGGGTATTCCAATTTCACCTGAATTTGAACTGGGCTCACATGATTTAGTACTTGAATTTGCCCGTAGTAATTTAGGTATCGCGTGTGTGACGAAGGAATTTTCAAAGGATTATTTAGAGCGGGGGTTGCTGTATGAGTTGGAATTGAGCGAAGATATTCCAAAGCGCAGCATTGGTATTTGCCATTTGAAAAGTGTCCCGTTATCTCGAGCCTCTACAAAGTTTGTAGAGATTATCAAAAATAAACAAGAGCATAGGAAGATTAATAAAAGAGCTTGAGAGTAGCAGCTATCTCATATGTGTAAAAATGCAATTCGCGTTCAATTCGAATTGCATTTTTTTGAGCTATCGGGTGAGAGGTTCTTAAGTTATAAATTCAATGAGTGCCTCAACATTTCTTTTGTTTTTCATCGTAGGTGAATACAAATATGAAAATGTCCGTGGAAAATGTTGTCCTTCAAGTGGTAATACAGCCATATCCCCATGCTTTACTTCCCGTTCAATCGCACAGCCTGATAGTAAGGCGTACCCAAGCCCCTGAATCACACTTTCCTTTACACCTTGATTGCTACTAATAGTTAATAGAGATTGTATTTGGAGTCCGTTCATTCTAAATAGATGATCTAAATAAGTACGTGTGCCAGAACCAGCTTCACGTGTAACCCAATTTTGATGTTGGAGTTCGGAAATAGTAATAGCCGAACGCTCGATAAGAGGATGGTTACTTGCCCCAACTATAAATAATTCATCTTGCATAAATGGCTTGATAACGAGTTCTTTGTCATGAGATTGACCTTCGATTAATCCGATATCGATGTGTAATAGTTTTGCAGTTTGAATAATTTCATCCGTATTGCCAATGATCACTTGTATTTCTAGTTGCGGGAATTGTTGCTGTAAACGTGACAAAATCGGCGGTAATATGTATTCCCCGATTGTGAAGCTTGCCCCTATAATGAGTGTGCCTTGTATTGCATGGTGATGGGCTAAAATATCCTCTTTGGCCGCTTCGTAAATGGCGATGATTTGTTTTGCACGTTCATACAAGATCTGACCTGTTGGTGTAATATTTACAGACTTTGGGGAGCGTATGAATAGGGTTGTTTGAAATTCCTGTTCTAAATTTTTTATGTGCAAGCTAACACTCGGTTGAGAAATATGTAAAATCTCCGATGTTTTAGTGAAATTATTGACTTCGGCTAAAGTGATAAATGTCTTTAACGCATCGTATTGCATTAACAGCACCTCTAATGATTAGTTTTCTTAATAATAATGATCATTTAAATGTATTTTACTAATGATGGGACATTTAATAAAGTAAAAGCTATAGAGGATGAAAGAAGTGAACAGGATGGTTAATAGACAACAGTGGATGAATAAATATTTATCGGCACATTTTGCAAAAGGGATATTATTAACACTCGGCATTGCAGTGGTCGCAAAATATATTTCGACGTTTCCGTTTTTCTCGATTATGGGACAGCTTGTAATCGCCATTATAGTAGGGATGATTTGGCGAGCATCGTTTAGTGTGCCAGGTGCATGGCATACGGGTATATCCTTTTCGAGTAAAAAGTTATTACGTTTAGGTATTATTTTACTAGGTATGCGCTTGAATTTAGCAGATATATACCATGCAGGGGCTAGTGTTTTTTTGATTGCATTCATTAATTTAGTATTTGCGTTAGTTGTAGTTTATGGACTAACGAGGATGTTTCGTGTAGAGAAAAGGCTTGGTATTTTAACAGCATGTGGTACGGCTATTTGCGGTGCCGCTGCGGTCGTCGCCATTGCGCCACAAGTAAAAGCAAGTGAAAAGGAAACAGCAGTAGGTGCGGCGATTGTAGCTTTACTCGGAACAGGATTTACACTAGTTTATACATTATTGTATTCGATTATTGACTTAACACCTGCCCAGTATGGCGTTTTTGCAGGTGGAACATTACATGAAATTGCACATGTAATCGCAGCGGCGGCAGCTGGTGGGGATGAGGCAGTTGACCTAGCGATAATTGTAAAGTTGACACGAGTAGCATTACTTGTACCTGTCGCAATTTTGATTGGGATTTGGTATCGAAGAAGTGAGAGGGGACAACAGAAAGAGGCATTTTCTGCTTCAGTAATCCCTTGGTTTATCGTAGGGTTCTTATCGATGAGTGCTATTAATTCAACTGGTATTGTACCTCAAGCTGTGGCGGAAATGATGGTCACTGTAGCCTATATTTTAATTGGCATGGCAATGGCTGGTTTAGGGTTAAATGTTGAAATAAAAACCTTTAAAAAATTAGGCGGAAAAGCATTTGTAGCAGGACTCATTGGTTCAGTTTGCTTATCTGTTCTTGGTTATTTCTTAGTTTTGTTGTTTCAATAAAAGGGAATGCTCTTAAATGTGAAAACCAGCATATAGTCAATATGCTGGTTTTCTAGATAGAATCAGAAGATGGACGGTTATTTATTGTGCTGCTTCTATTGATAAAGCAAGCTCAGCAATAACAATTTTACTACCTATTAACGGGCTGTTCTCTGGTTTTGCCGCTTCTGAACCAGGCTCAGGACGCTTGTGTGATTGAGCAAATGCGTCACTTTCACGCCAAACTTGGAAATGTTCTTTCGACTCCCAATACATATTGACGCTCATTTCGTCATATGTAGGGTCATCTGTGGAAATAAGTACCTCTACTTTATGGAAACCTTCGAATTTTTGAAGCGGACCAGGCTTGGTAAAGTTGGGTGCCATTTTTGCTGCAAAACCAGGTTTCACTTGAATACGATTCGTTACAATGATCATTGTATTCCTCCCCAATCATGTTTATCGATAGAATAATCTTCTGTTTGAATGAAAAATACTTTATGAAAGTGATTATCATTCGCAATTAATGATAAGTGGAATAGGAAGTCATTGTCAATAGTCATTCCTGATGGAAGTATAATTAGTACTTAAGAATAGTATTTGAAAATTTGGGTTCATTGCCTCAACATGTACTTTGCTTAAAAGAAACCTACAAAATGTAAGCACATGTAACGAAAGGTGGCGACTCCTGCGGGATTAGCGAGACAGACGAGACCCCGGACGAAGCGTAGCGTAGGAGGAGGCTCGGCGCTCGCCCCGCGGAAAGCGTCCGCCTGTAGTGGAAGGTGCTGTCAAGTGCAGATTATGGTATAGAGGCAAAGTTTTAGATAGTATTTTTGGTTTGTCACGTGCTAAAATAAATCATTCATTTTCAGAGGGAGTCCTATATTTGAATGAACAACAATTTGATAAGTATTTACATATAGATACAATTGGTGAGCAATATGGTTTTCCAAAGTTAGCCCATTATCATCGCTATGAGCCGACGCCATATGCAGGGCTTGAGCAGCTGTTTGAGCAATACACATTGCCGGACAATTCGGTATTTGTGGATATGGGTTGTGGGAAAGGGAGAGTGCCGATTTATGTGCATGATAAGTTTGGTATCCAAGCAGTTGGTATAGAAATGGACGCAGGCTTTTATATGGAGGCGGAGCAGAATAAAAAGAGGCATGTTCAAAAAAAGCATTCAGGTGTAGCCATTACTTTTGAGCATACGATTGCAGAGCGATATGCTATTAAACCGAGTGATAATATCTTCTTCTTTTTTAACCCATTCTCTATAAAAATTTTCCGTACAGTTGTCCATAATATGTGGGAATCATATGAAAAAAACATGCGTGACATTCACATTATTTTATATTATCCACCGCATGAATATTTGCATTTTTTAGACCGTAGCACACCGTTTACATTATTGCATGAAGTTTATTTACGTCATGAAAAAAATAGTAATGAACGGCTTTGCGTATATGCATTAAAAATGGCTTAGCTGAGTGCTAAGCCAAGTACTATAAAGATCGAATATAACCATTACCAAATGATTTCTTCTGGGTATGTAATATCAATTTGTAGCTCATGTAAGGCATCTTTTGTTGTTTTTGCCACTTCAAGTAATTGTGTTTTTAAAGCCACATAATCTTCATCTTCTAACATGACCCGCAGTGCAAATACCGCTAAACTGTCTTTACGTTCGGCAGCAGATAAATCTAGATATTCTAAGTTTAATAAATCTATATACTGTGTTGCATAACGGAATGTTAGCGGACTTTTAATATGGAGCATATGTACAAAAGCTGCGTAATCCTCTTCTCCCAATTGTTGTTCAAGGCATTCAGCTACTGTCGCTTGGAATTTGCGTACTGTAGCAATATGTATATTCCACGTGGAAGCATCAATTCTTTCTTGATGAAGGCGAATAAAATCATTTAATGCGATTGCTGTGAAAATGAGTTCAGGCCATAAAACGCCAACCGCAAAATAGACGTTTTTTTCGGGCGCTACTATTTTGTGCTGCAATAAAATACTTTTATGTATACCGTTTCCGGTAAATTCTATTTGACGATCGCCTTGTGCAGCGTTGCGTATATCGTAGCAGACACCGAGTATACGCAGACGAGCACCTTGATAATCATAATACTTTTTATCGTCCCCTATAACATGATAAATAGCTGTTACTAATTCATCTAAATCCCAAAAATCCCCGCTAATACGTACACCTGTTAACAGCTCTGTACTTTGAATAGAAAGCATCGTGTAGTCCCCTTTGTGAAAGTGTTCTTATTTAGGTGTGTAATTTAGTAATGCAAATAAATCTGTTCGTTCTTTATCTGTTAAGTCGCGCCATTGCCCTACTTTTAAATTGCCAATTTGGATATTCATAATTCGAATGCGCTGTAATCTTTTGACGGAATAGCCAAGAGTAGAACACATGCGGCGAATTTGGCGATTTAACCCTTGTTCTAAAATAATTTTGAACACATGGGATGAAACCTTTTCGACATGGCATGGTAATGTTGTTGTATCTAAAATATTAACTCCTGCCGCCATCTTTTGTATGAATTGATCGGTAATGGGTTGATTCACTTGAACAACATATTCTTTCTCATGATGGTTTTCAGCACGCAAAATTTTGTTGACGACATCCCCGTCATTTGTTAATAAAAGTAAGCCTTCAGATTCCTTATCTAAACGACCAATATGAAATATGCGTAAAGGATGATTGATGAAATCTACGACATTCCCTTTAATATGCTGCTCAGTTGTACTTGTAATGCCTACCGGTTTATTTAATACAATATATACAAGCTGTTCTTCCTTTTTGACAGGCTTGCCATCAACGCAGACATTATCACCATCTTCGACTTGACTACCGACAGTCGCAAGTTCCCCATTAATCGTTACTTTACCTTCTTCGACCCATCTATCAGCACCACGACGTGATACAACGCCTGTTTCACTTAAGTATTTATTTATACGCATAATAATCTCCTAAACATTTTTAATGCCATTAGTATACCTCAAAATCTGAATAGACGTGAATATTAGCATACATAACAAATCTAGCAAAATTAAAAAAATATAAGTAATTATTGATAATATTTTATATTTCTGACAATATAATAAGTAGTGGGACAAAAATAGAAAGAGTGTTATTTTGATATAAAATAATGTTTTTTCTAGCTATTCCACTATAGTTTATATGTGAAGGGGAGAGGTAGAAATGGTTTATGCAAATCCAAACACTGAAGGTTCGGTAGTCCAATTTAAAGAGCGATATGATAATTATATTGGCGGTGAATGGACTCCACCCGTGAAAGGCCAATACTTCGAAAATGTTACTCCTGTCACTGGACAAGTCTTTACACAAGCAGCGCGGTCTACAGCAGAAGATATTGAATTAGCAATTGATGCAGCGCACGGAGCAAAGGATGCATGGGGCCAAACATCAGCAACAGAACGCAGTAATCTTCTTCTTAAAATTGCAGATCGTTTGGAGCAAAATTTAGAACTGCTCGCCGTTGCGGAAACATGGGAAAATGGCAAGGCAGTGCGTGAGACACTAAATGCAGATATTCCCCTAGCGATTGATCATTTCCGTTATTTTGCTGGAGCATTACGTGCACAAGAGGGTGCACTTAGCCAAATTGATAACGATACAGTAGCGTATCATTTCCATGAGCCTATTGGCGTTGTGGGGCAAATTATCCCATGGAACTTCCCAATTTTAATGGCAGTATGGAAGCTAGCACCAGCCCTAGCAGCAGGTAACTGCGTGGTTTTAAAACCGGCAGAGCAAACGCCAGTTTCAATTTTAGTGTTAGTAGAGCTGATTGCAGATTTACTTCCACCAGGTGTATTAAATGTTGTTAATGGCTTTGGTTTAGAGGCAGGGAAACCACTTGCATCAAACCCTCGCATCGGTAAAATTGCCTTTACGGGTGAAACGACTACTGGTCGATTAATTATGCAATATGCATCACAAAATATTATTCCGGTTACATTAGAGTTAGGTGGTAAATCACCAAATATTTTCTTTGCAGATATTATGGACAAAGATGATGACTTTTTAGATAAAGCAGTAGAAGGCTTCGTATTATTTGCTCTAAATCAAGGGGAAGTATGTACTTGTCCTTCACGCGCATTAATTCAAGAATCGATTTATGATGCATTTATGGAGCGTGTTTTACAACGTGTTGAAGCCATTCAAATTGGCAACCCATTAGACCCGAATACTATGATGGGGGCTCAAGCATCAAGCGAACAATTAGAAAAGATTCTTTCTTATTTAGATATAGGTAAGCAAGAAGGTGCTGAATGCTTAATTGGTGGTGAGCGTAACCAGTTAGGTGGAGAATATGAAAATGGCTACTATGTTAAGCCAACTGTATTTAAAGGGCATAATAAAATGCGCATTTTCCAAGAGGAAATTTTCGGACCTGTTGTAGCTGTTACAACATTCAAAACGCATGAAGAGGCCCTTGAAATTGCCAATGACACATTATATGGCTTAGGTTCAGGTGTTTGGACACGTGATATGAATACAGCGTATCGTTTCGGTCGTGGCATTCAGGCAGGTCGTGTATGGACAAACTGTTATCATGCTTACCCAGCACATGCTGCATTCGGCGGTTATAAAATGTCTGGTATTGGTCGTGAAACGCATAAAATGATGCTATCTCACTACCAACTAACGAAAAACTTACTAGTAAGCTATGGTGAAAGTAAATTAGGATTCTTCTAAAATAGAAGGAGGATTATCATGGTTGAACGTGTTTTAGCAACTGAAGAAGCGTTAGCACTCCTTGCAATGTTAAAAGAAAAGCACGGACCGATCATGTTTCATCAATCTGGTGGTTGCTGCGACGGATCTTCACCGATGTGTTATCCTGATGGAGATTTAATAATAGGCAATCAAGATGTATTGCTCGGTGCAATCGGTGACGTTCTGTTTTATATGCATCAAAATCAGTACGACTATTGGAAACATACACAGCTTATTATTGACGTTGTAGATGGTCGGGGCGGTATGTTTTCATTAGAAGGGGTGGAAGGTAAGCGCTTTTTAACAAGGTCTAGGGCATTTTCGAAAGATGAATTAACAGCTTTGAAGTTAATTTAAATAGTATAGATGAGGCAGTGATGAGTGAATTATGTGTTTCCCTCACCACTGCTTTTAATTTGCTTAAAATTGGCTACAGCTATTGCCTCACAATTTAGTTCTTCGTGATAATATAAAGTAAAACATGATTATTCGGAGGTGCTTTTTGAAAATGAAGGAAACAAAACTATGGATTAATGGACAATGGGCAGATGCACAAAATACATACGAGTTGAAATCTCCGTACAATGGTGAGATTATTGCACGAGTTGCTAAAGGCTCGACTCAGGATGTAGAACGTGCAATTGAAGGAGCACAAGAAGCGTTCCAAACATTTAAAAAAACAACGGCGTACGAGCGTGCCGAGATTTTATATAAAGTAGTTACATTGATGCGAGCGAGAAAGAAAGAATTTGCGGAGATTTTAGCACAAGAAGCAGGCAAACCTTTAACAGCAGGGCTTACAGAAATTGACCGTACAATTGCAACGTATCAGTTTGCAGCGGAGGGTGCAAAGCAAGCTATGGGTGAAACCGTACCAATGGATGCTGCCCCGGGTGCAGGTGCTTATATAGGTTGGACAAAACGGGAGCCATTGGGCGTGATATGCGCGATTACACCGTTTAATTTCCCATTTAACTTAGTTGCACATAAATTAGGACCGGCCTTTGCAGTAGGAAATGCCGTTGTATTAAAGCCGGCAACACAGACACCTTTAAGTGCACTTGTGATGGCTGAGATTTTCCGTGAAGCGGGATTGCCAGATGGTGCTCTTCAGATTGTAACAGGTAGTGGGGGAGAATTAAGCGATACACTTGTGACGCATCCCTTCGTAAAAAAAGTAACATTTACGGGTAGTAGTGATGTTGGTTTGAGCATTAAAGAGAAGCTAGGCTTGCGAAAAGTAACGTTGGAGTTGGGTTCAAATGCAGCGGTTATAGTAGAGCCATCTACACCAATTGAAAAAATTATTAAACGATGTGTTGGTGGCGCTTTTGGCTTCGCAGGTCAAGTATGTATTTCATTGCAACGTATATATGTGCATGAATCCATTGTCGAAAAGTTTACGGAAGCTTTTGTTGCTGAAACAGAGAAACTTGTAGTAGGTGATCCACTTGATGAAAAGACTGATGTTAGCGCAATGATCCATCCGGCAGAAGTAGTGCGTATTAGCGAGTGGATTGAAGAAGCAAAAGCACAAGGAGCAGTTATCGCTACAGGCGGAAGCTTTACAGAGCGCACATTAACACCGACTGTTATGACGAATGTAACTGCAAATATGAAAATAATTTGTCAGGAAACATTCGCACCAATCGTCTCAATTGTTTCATATGAAACATTAGACGACGCAATTCGACTAATCAATGAGTCGGAATTTGGTTTAAATGCAGGTATTTACACGAACGATTTGCAGAGCGCATTATACGCAGCTGATGAAATACAAGCCGGCGCTGTTATTATCAATGATATACCGACTTTCCGCGTCGATAATATGCCGTACGGTGGTGTAAAGATGAGCGGGTATGGACGTGAAGGTATTAAATGGGCGATTGAAGAAATGACAGATGTAAAATTGATAGCGATGAAGAAAGTATTATAATGGTTGATAAAGAGGAGATGTACGTAAATGAATAATGCTGTACCTATGAGCCAGTCGCGCACGGTTCAAAGCCGTTTAGTACTACCACCAGATACGAATAATCACAATTCTATTTTCGGTGGAAAAGTACTAAGCTACATAGATGAAATTGCTGCAATTACAGCTATGAAACATGCAAAGGGACATGTTGTGACAGCTTCTATTGATTCAGTGGATTTTTTATCTGCCGCGCATGTAGGGGATATTTTAGAAATCGAAAGTACAGTTACTTCAACTGGAAGGTCTTCAATGGAAGTGTATGTGCGAGTTGTTTCTAGAAATATTGAAACGGGCGAGGAAAAGCTGACAACAGAATCATTTGTCACAATGGTTGCTGTAGATGGAAATGGGAAACCTAAAGCTGTTCCGGCTATTTATCCAGAAACAGAAGCGGAAAAGCGGTTATTTGAAACAGGTCCTGCTCGTCGAGAACATCGCAAACAAAAACGTACCTTGTCACATTAAATGGAATGAGACTGTACAAAAAAGTACTATTGTATGACAATGTGATAAAACATAGGGTGATATACTAAAAAATAGTATATGCTTTGGATGTAGAGAATCACTGAAGTTTTAAGGACACAACAAGTAAAATATGAGCTGTTTCGCGTGATAAAGTAATGATCATGTGGCAAACAGTATCTCGAATAATTTAGATAACCTTATCCAAAGGAGATTTCCGATGAAAAAGAAAAGATTTAAGTTTGTTATACCAGTAATGGTGATTGTTACGATGTCAGCTATATTTATGTTAGAAAGGTTTTATCCAGAAGTACCAGGAACGGATCGTATATTCATTACGATTGGCGCAACATTGATTTCCGGTGTGATCGCATACTTTTTATTCCCTCAACAAGGCGAGGAAGAAATTGATGACCGCGGTCCTTATTAATCTTTACTTGATATGAGCTTTAAGTAAATTATAGCTAAAAATCCGCCATATCGTTTTTCACGATGTAGCGGATTTTTTTTTGAATAACTTGATATTTGAATTTTAAAGTTAGCTTCATCAAATAGAAGGGTACTGAAAACCTAGAATGGTTACATCAGTTGATTTGATGAAGCACAATTAAAGCGAGAAATTCATTTTATATAGACGTCTTCTTCCCAATATCCCTATAGGACAGCTCGCTATTTTTCTAGGGCTTAAATAATTTAAACCAGCCTTTGTATTTAAAGAAAGCAAGCATACTAAGCGCAATCAATAGCATGCTACCTATAACGATGAAGTAGCTGTATTTGCCATAAAGCTCAGGCATATAATTGAAATTCATACCATACACACCTGCAATAAAAGTCAGTGGGATAAAAATAGCTGAGACAATTGTTAAAAGCATCATTATGCCGTTCATGCGATTCGAGTTCATGGCCATATAGCTGTCGCGCATATCAGCTGTTAGTTCACGATTGGATTCAATCATTTCTGTTAGCTTTACAAGATGATCGTGAATATCACTGAAATAGGCGCGTTCGGGTTCTTTCAAAGGGTAGCGAAACGAGCTTAGCACGCGATACAGTAAATCGCGCATTGGCAAAATAGAACGTCTTAAATGTAGTAAATCAGTTCTAAATTCAAAAACATCTTGTATCGTATTCACATTACTTTGATAAGTCAATTCATCTTCTAATGCATTTAAATAGTCTTCAATTTTATAGACAATTGGAAAATAATTATCAACGATTTTATCGATTGTGTGATACGTTAGGAAAACCGTTCCGCGATCCCAATTTTTTGGTTGCTTCTCTAATAATTTTTGAACTTCTTCAATCTCCGGAACTTCATTTTTATGGAAGGTTACGAGAAATTTATCGGATACAAAAATATTTACTTCCTCTGCTAGCAAAGTCAGTTCATTTATTTTATGAATGACAAAAAAATGGTGGTCATCAAAAAAGTCTAATTTAGGTCGTTGCAGGCGTGTTAAGCAATCTTCAATTGCTAATGGGTGGAAATTGAAAAATGAATCGAGTAGCATTTCTTCCTCTACTGTAGGGCAATTAAAATCTACCCAGTACCATTCGAAGTGATTGCTTTTAATATCTTCAAGGGAAATCTTTTTTACTATTTGATGGTCTTTTGTCATGCCCATTGTACGCAGCATAGTTGTCACCTCGTTTTCGGTTTGTTGATAGCAAATCAAGCCAGCATATAGTGAAGAATGGAACTTCATAAATAATGACAAGCCCTTGAAAAAAATTATGAAATACAAATTAGAGTTGAAACTATTTTAAAGCTGATACGTAAAAATAGTATACAAATAAAACACTTAAACAAGGAAGGTTGATATAAATGGAAACAAAGTGGTCTAAATTAATCATACACGTAAGTGCTTTCTTCGCACCGTTTTTTGTCCCAATTTTATTTTTCTTATTGAGCTCGGAGAAAGAAGTAAAGCGTATAGCTGTTCAAGCATTATTATTCCAGATTGTTATAGGTATTTTAATTGCGATTTCGGTAGTGTTAAGCTTCTTCATTATAGGTATTCCATTCTTAATTTTATTCGGTATTATGTTATTTATCGTACCGATTATCGGAGCTGTGAAGGCACTTTCTGATGAACAATGGAACTATCCTATCGTTGGTCGTTGGGTATAAAATTAAAGACAATTATTTATTGATTTTTGTAACGCAAGTATGTGCCACTGAGCATGTACTTGCGTTATTTTTTTTATAAAACATAAAATGAAGAGTGCTAATGGGATAAATACACATACTATAAGAATGGTGCGTAATTTTTGCGAAAATCGAATCAATTAACGGCTAATTGTGCTTATAGGAGTTTTCAATTGCAATTTTTTTCGAGCGTTTTGTATAATATAGTCAAATATAGTCAAAGTCAGTGACGTAAATGGGGTGGAATCATGATATGCGAAATATCTCAGACATCATAGAAGGATACTTAAAGCAAGTTATCGAATTAGGTGGAGAAGGGTATGTTGAAATTAAGAGAAGTGAAATAGCAGATAAGTTTCAATGCGTACCTTCACAAATTAATTATGTCATCAACACACGTTTTACAGCAGAAAGAGGTTACCTTGTTGAAAGTAAACGCGGTGGTGGTGGGTATATTCGAATTTTACGAGTCCGTGCAAATTCCCATATTGCTTTGATTGACGAAATATTAGTACAAGTAGAAAATGGTGCTTCTCAAATTATGGCGGAGGATTTAGTGTTTCGCTTAATCGATGAACAAGTCATTTCCAAACGAGAGGCAAAACTCATGCTTGCGGCGGTTGATCGCTCAACACTCAATATACAATTACCGTTACGGGATTTAATTCGTTCGAATATAATAAGGGCAATGTTAACAACAATTAAATATGAAACACAAAAATAATGAGGTGATGAAAGTGACATGCGAACATTGCAAGCAACGAAATGCAACTGTAACTGTTACACAAGTACAAAATGGACAAAAAGTTGAACATCATTATTGCGATATTTGTGCATCTCAATTTCATCCGTTTCAGGCAGATTTTAAGCAAGAGCCGGTATCAATTCAGCAATTACTATCAAATTGGTTTGGTACATCAACTTGGCAAAAAAATGTGGGTGAAACAAAACAACAAACCGTACAGCAACAAAAAACGTGCCCGCAATGCGGCTTTACTTACAAGCATTTTTTAAAGGAAGGCAAGTTTGGCTGCCCCAGTTGTTATGACACGTTTGAAGAGTATTTACCAAAACTATTTAATCGAATTCAGGCAGGACCACAACATATAGGAAATATGCCTGGTTCTAGGAGCAATACGTATGTTTTAAAAAAGAAAATTGAAGATATTCGAAAGCGTATGAAGGATGCCGTTGAATCGGAGCGTTTTGAGGAGGCGGCAAAACTACGTGATGCTGCCCGTGAAATAGAGCAGCAACTGAGTGTCGGAGGTGGTGATGCAACGTGATGATTGAGCGATTTTTAGAACGTGCAACACCAGAGTGGATGAATATACAAGACGATTATACAGACATCGTTATTAGTACCCGCATCCGCTTAGCTCGAAATTTAATTGGTTATCGCTTTCCATTAGCTTTCTCAGAAGATGAAGCATTGAAAATCGAACAGGCAGTGACACATGCCATACAAGATGATGATACGCTACATGGCACTTTTTCTTATTTTGCTATAAAAGATTTACCATTATTACAAAGGCAAATACTTGTTGAAAAGCATTTAATTAGCCCCCAGCTTGCTAAAAAGGAATCTGTGGGCTCTGTTCTACTATCGAATGATGAATCCATTAGCATCATGATAAATGAAGAGGATCATCTTCGTATTCAGTGTATGTCCGCTAGCTTTCAGTTGAAGAAAGCATATGAACAGGCAAATAAAATAGATCGAATATTAGAAAAATCGTTGCCGTATGCATTTCGTGACGATTTCGGCTACTTAACCAGTTGCCCGACAAATATTGGAACGGGGTTACGTGCCTCAGTCATGATGCATTTGCCGGCACTTACAATTACCGGACAGATGAACCAAATTATTAATGCGATGACACGATTGGGAATGGCTGTTAGAGGAATATACGGTGAAGGTAGTGAAAATCTGGGTAATGTTTACCAAGTGTCAAATCAGATTACACTAGGAAAAACGGAAGAAGATATTTTAGTTGATTTACAGAGTGTTGCAGAAAAAATCATTCAAAAAGAGCGCCAAGCCCGTGAGAAATTAGTAGCTCGTACTGAATTAGCTTTAGAGGATCGTGTCTACCGTTCCTTGGGTATACTGACACATGCAAGAATTTTAACGAGTGAAGAAGCGGCAACTTGTTTGTCTAATGTACGGCTTGGTGTAGATTTACAAATTATTCACCACATAAAAACGGCGACATTAAATGAATGTATCGTCAGTATGCAACCTGGATTTTTGCAACATTATGCGGGCGCAGCATTGCAGCCAACTGAACGAGATTCAGTAAGGGCGAAAATGTTACGTGAAGTATTGTTTGAAGGGCATGTAAGTCAATCTAATCTAGGTGAAAAAGGAGAGGGTCCATATGATGTTTAATCGTTTTACTCAACGCGCACAAAAGGTACTACAACTTGCTCAAGAGGAAGCTATTCGCTGGAAACACGAATCAATTGGTACGGAGCATATTTTACTCGGCTTAATACGCGAGGGAGGCGGTATTGCCGCGAAAGCACTAGAGGCTATAGATATTAGCCCTGAAATGATTGAAGTTGGTATTGAGGAGCTTGTTGGAAAAGGTACCGAAGATGTAGGGCCAATCGTTCATTATACGCCAAGAGCTAAAAAGGTAATTGAGCTTTCAGTCGATGAATCTCGTAAGCTTGGCCATACTTATATTGGTACAGAGCATTTACTATTAGCCCTAATTCGTGAAGGAGAAGGCGTGGCAGCGCGTGTATTGAATAATGCTGGTGTTGGTCTGAATAAGGCGCGTCAACAAGTTTTATTATTATTAGGTAATAATGATAGTACCCAATCAGGTGCCCAAGCGAGTCCAGCTGCAAACACACCGACTCTTGATAGTTTAGCTCGTGATTTAACACAAATTGCGCGTGAAGGGTCACTGGATCCGGTAATTGGCCGTAGTAAAGAGATTACGCGAGTGATTGAAGTACTGTCTCGCCGTACGAAAAACAATCCGGTATTAATCGGTGAGCCTGGTGTTGGTAAAACAGCCATTGCAGAAGGATTAGCACAACAAATCATTCACAATGAGGTACCGGAAATTTTACGCGATAAACGAGTAATGACATTAGATATGGGTACTGTTGTTGCCGGTACAAAATATCGCGGTGAATTTGAGGACCGATTGAAAAAAGTAATGGATGAAATTCGTCAGGCAGGCAATGTTATTTTATTTATAGATGAATTGCATACATTAATTGGTGCGGGTGGTGCAGAAGGCGCGATTGATGCCTCAAATATTTTAAAACCATCGTTAGCTCGAGGTGAATTGCAATGTATTGGTGCGACAACATTAGATGAGTACCGCAAATATATTGAAAAGGATGCCGCGTTAGAGCGCCGCTTCCAACCAATTCAAGTAGATGAGCCAACAGTTGAAGAGGCGATTCAAATTATTCACGGCTTACGTGATCGCTATGAAGCTCATCACCGTGTGAAAATTACAGATGAAGCGATCGATGCAGCTGTAAAAATGGGCGATCGTTACATTTCTGATCGTTTCTTACCCGATAAAGCGATTGACTTAATCGATGAAGCTGGCTCAAAAGTACGTTTGCGCTCATTCACAGTGCCACCAAATTTAAAGGCACTTGAAGATAAACTTGAAAATGTACGTTCAGAGAAAAATGCAGCGGTTCAGAGCCAAGAATTTGAAAAGGCGGCATCATTACGAGATACAGAGCAAAAATTAAAAGATGAAATTGAAGCTACGCGTAAATCTTGGAAAGAAGAACAAGGCAAATCTGAATCTAAAGTAACCGTAGAGGATGTTGCGGCAGTAGTTTCAATGTGGACTGGAATTCCAGTATCAAAAATTGCCCAAGAAGAGTCAGCGAAATTATTACAATTAGAAGTAGAATTGCATAAACGAATTGTTGGGCAAGGAGAAGCGGTAGAAGCCATTTCCCGTGCAATTCGCCGTGCAAGGGCAGGACTGAAAGATCCGAAACGTCCAATTGGTTCATTCATCTTCTTAGGACCAACAGGTGTTGGTAAAACAGAACTTGCTCGTGCGTTAGCTGAAGTAATGTTTGGTGATGAAGAAGCGATGATTCGAGTAGATATGTCCGAATACATGGAAAAACATTCGACTTCTCGTTTAGTCGGATCACCTCCAGGTTATGTGGGCTTTGACGATGGTGGGCAGCTAACTGAAAAGGTTCGCCGTAAGCCATACTCAGTTATTTTGCTTGATGAAATTGAAAAAGCGCATCCAGACGTATTCAACATTTTGCTACAAGTGTTAGAGGATGGACGATTAACGGATTCTAAAGGACGTACAGTCGATTTCCGTAATACGGTTGTAATTATGACATCCAATGTTGGAGCAGATGCATTGAAATATCAAAAAAATCTTGGCTTCAATGTGGGGGATCCATCTTCTAAGCATAAGGATATGAAAGGGACAATGTTAAATGCATTGAAAAAAGCATTCCGTCCAGAGTTCTTAAATCGTATCGATGAAATGATTGTGTTCCACTCACTTGATAAAGAGCAGTTAAAAGAAATTGTATCGATGATGGCTAACTCTTTAACAAAACGTTTGAAAGAACAAGAGATTTCATTAGAGCTAACTGATGCTGCACTTGAGAAAATTGCAGATGAAGGCTACGATCCACAGTACGGTGCGAGACCAATCCGTCGTGCGTTGCAAAAGCAAGTTGAAGACAGACTCTCAGAAGAGCTGTTAAAAGGTAATATTGAAAAGGGTAATAGCATCGTAATTGACTATGCAGACGGTGATTTCGTAGTGACGAAAAAAGATAAGGTAGCATTATCTAAATAATTTTAGAGGACAGCGTGGTGAAAGTGCCATACTGTCCTTTTTCTATCGGAAACTAGTAGGCTAAACTTAGATTTTTCGTGTACAATTAGAAATAAGAACAAATATTCGAGGAGTGAGAAAGTGGCGAAGAAAAAAACGAAATTTGTATGCTCAGGCTGTGGCTATGAATCCGCTAAATGGATGGGAAGATGCCCAGGCTGTGGTGAGTGGAACAAGATGGTGGAAGAAGTAGAAATGGTCGCGAAGGGTCCACGTGGAGCATTTCAACATTCGGCTACTGTCACACAGAAGGCATTGCCAATTATGCAAATAGAAGCAGCTGAGGAGCCTCGTGTGGCAACAGACATGGGTGAGTTAAATCGAGTGTTAGGTGGCGGAATTGTGCCGGGTTCACTCGTTTTAATCGGTGGAGATCCGGGTATTGGGAAATCAACATTGCTATTACAAGTGTCAGCACTACTTTCAAACAAGGGACATCGTGTGCTCTACATTTCTGGTGAGGAATCTATTCGCCAAACGAAGCTACGTGCTGAGCGTTTAGGTGTGGCCTCGCAGGAGCTTTACATTTATTCGGAAACGAATTTGGAATTTTTACATCAAACAATTGACGACGTACAGCCGAAGTTTGTTATTGTAGACTCTATTCAAACGGTTTTCCACCCGGAAGTAACAAGTGCGCCTGGTAGCGTATCTCAAGTGCGCGAATGTACAGCGGAGCTTATGCGTATTGCGAAAACGAAAGGGATTGCCATTTTCTTAGTTGGGCATGTGACGAAGGAAGGGCAAATTGCTGGGCCACGTATTTTAGAGCATATGGTAGATACTGTTTTGTACTTCGAAGGGGAACGTCATCATAATCACCGTATTTTACGTAGCCAGAAAAATCGCTTCGGCTCGACGAATGAAATTGCGATTTTTGAAATGCTACAAGGTGGCTTAAAGGAAGTTTTAAATCCATCTGAGCTGTTTTTACAGGAACGTTCACAAGGAGCCGCGGGTTCTTCCATTGTCGCGTCAATGGAAGGTACACGACCTATTTTAGTTGAAATTCAATCGTTAGTAACACCAACCAGCTTTAATTATCCAAAGCGAATGGCAACAGGGGTAGACCAAAACCGTGTTCAGTTACTAATGGCTGTATTAGAGAAACGTATGGGGTTAATGTTACAAGCCCAGGATACGTATATTAAAGTTGCGGGCGGCGTGAAATTAGATGAACCAGCAATTGACTTAGCGGTGCTAACAAGTATTGTTTCTAGTTTTAAGGACCAAGCTATACGTGCAACGGATTGTTTTGTAGGAGAAGTTGGGTTAACGGGAGAGGTGCGCAGAGTTTCACGTATTGAACAACGTGTGATTGAAGCAGCGAAACTAGGTTTTAAGCGCGTATTTATTCCGAGTTCTAATATTGGTGGCTGGGATTTCCCGCAAGGAATTGAAATAGTAGGTGTCGAGACGATAAAGGATGCGCTAAACGCTTGTTTCCAAGAGTTATAAAAAGAGGTGTCGCTACTAATCGTTACACCTCATTGTGAAGTAGCGTAATGCGATTTTATTATTTAACATTTGTTGGGTGTTTATTAAGCAAATTTACAAGAAACTATGTATAATGAATTTTATATTAGGGAGGTGACAGCTGTATGAAGAAGTTTATTCAAATTGCCTTTTTACTGGTTGGTGGAGCATTAGGCCTTGTTTTCTTACCGCCATTATACGAGTTAATTCATTTATCATCTAATCCTTGGCTTAATAATCCATATGTATCAGTAGCTTTAGGGGCGATTATGTTATTTACATTATCCTTTGCGTTTTCCGATTACTTTGTGCGGTTAATTGCTTGGCTGGAAGAAGTGCTGCTGAAAGTGCCGGTGGGTGATTTACTATTTGGTACAGTAGGACTGATTATTGGATTGATCGTGGCGTATTTATTAGGATTTGCTATTGATAGTATTGATTTACCTTTTTTAACCGAGGTTGCACCAATTCTCTTTTTAACCAAAATTATTCCAATCCTCTTAACGATTATTTTGGGGTATTTAGGTTTTAGAGTAGGATTTAAACAGCGTGAAGAGCTTTTGCAAATTTTCACACGTTCAGGTAGTGCGAAGAAAAAAACAGCTGAAGGTAGCGATGCTTCAGAGGTGAAGGGCAGCAATAAGTTGCTCGATACAAGTGTCATTATTGATGGGCGTATTGCTGATATTTCTGAAACAGGGTTTATTGAAGGGGTACTGATTGTGCCGCAATTTGTGTTAACGGAGCTTCAGCATATCGCAGATTCTTCGGATACATTAAAGCGTACAAGAGGTCGACGCGGCTTGGATATTTTGAAAAAGCTGCAAGACGAGCGTACGACGAATGTGTTGATTACGGATGAGGATTTTGACGATGTGCACGAGGTTGATTTGAAGCTCGTTCGATTAGCGAAAAAGATGGGTGTGCATACACAAATTGTAACGAATGATTTTAATCTCAATAAAGTGTGTGAACTTCATCAAGTAAAGGTGTTAAATATAAATGATTTAGCTAATGCTGTGAAGCCTGTTGTTATTCCAGGAGAAGATATGCAAGTCGTCGTGATTAAGGACGGCAAGGAGCATAATCAAGGTGTTGCTTATTTAGATGACGGCACAATGATTGTCGTTGAAGGCGGACGAAATTACATTGGGCAGGCTATTATGGTGACGGTAACGAGTGTCCTGCAAACGTCGGCAGGGCGCATGATTTTTGCTAAGCCGAAAGATGACTAAAGTTTAGGAAGTGAATAGTTTGCAGTATGAAGTCGTATTGCCGGCAGCGGGAAGCGGAAAGCGTATGGGTGCTGGGCAAAATAAGCTGTTTTTAAAGTTATTAGAGAAGCCAATTTTAATGCACACACTTTGGGTGTTTGAACAGGATGAAAATTGTACGGGTATTTGGCTTGCTGTGAAGCCAGAGGAGCGCGTATATATCCAGACCCTTTTAGAGGAGTTTGAAATTTCTAAAGTGAAAGGCTTACCGGCTGGTGGTGAAGAACGCCAGCATTCTGTTCATTCGTGTATTAAAGAGATGGAGCAAGTTGAAATTGTGCTCGTCCATGATGCGGCTCGCCCGTTTATTACATCTGATATTATTAACAAACTTGTGCATTCAGCAAAAGAAAATGGCGCAGCAATTGCAGGTGTTCGTGCCAAAGATACGATGAAAAAGGTACGTAATGGTGTTATTGAAGAAACGGTTGATCGGGAAAGTTTATGGATGATCCAAACGCCACAAGCTTTTCGATTCGACCTTATTTTTGAAGCAGAAGATGTTGCAGAAAAGGTAGGTTTCCTCGGCACAGACGAGGCGATGTTAGTCGAACGCCTAGGTCATGCTGTACATATCGTTGAAAGTAGCTATGAAAATGTAAAAATGACGACTAAAGAGGACTTAGTTTTTGGTGAAGCTATTTTGCGTAAGCGTGGGCAATTAGATATTTAAGAAAATGCATTTATTGAGGCTATTCACTCGGGTGTTATGAGTGAATAGTCTTTTTTATGATAAGAAACTATAACTTTATAGTGATGTCGCGGTCTTGCCCTAGTTGGTGTTGTCGAAAAGTGTATCAAATTTGAAATGTGAGACCTGGATGTGGATAAAATGTGTTTTGTGCGTGATAAAGTTGAAGTCGAACAGGATAAAAGTAATTTCCTGCGCGATAAACTTCGATTCGAACAGGATAAAAATCTTGCGACTCAATTTCGAGCTCATCAATGACACAAACAACTCAATTTCCTAGGAAATATGCTAAAATATAAAGTAATGATTTAGCTAAAATATAAAAAGCGAAAGAAGGTGAATGCTACTGCAACAGTTGATGTTGGAGTGGCAATAGCATATGTTTCGAATAGGACAAGGTTTTGACGTACATGCTTTTGAAGAAGGACGTCCACTAATTATTGGTGGTATTACAATTCCACATGAAAAAGGATTAGTCGGGCATTCGGATGCAGATGTATTATTACATACGGTAACGGATGCAGCGCTTGGTGCAATTGGTGAAGGTGATATTGGTCGTCACTTCCCAGACACAGATCCAGAGTGGAAAGATGCGGATTCAGCGAAGTTACTAGCGTATATTTGGAAAATCGTTGAGGATAAAGGATATGTACTCGGTAATGTAGATTGTACGATTATGGCACAACGTCCGAAAATGGCGCCGTATATCGAACAAATGCAAAATCGTATTGCTGAATTGCTAAATGCAGAAGCTTCCCAAGTTAATGTTAAAGCGACAACAACAGAGCGTCTAGGCTTCGTAGGGCGTGAAGAAGGTATTGCTGCTATGGCAACAATTTTACTTATAAAAAAATAAAATCGAAGGCGCGTGTTACATTCCTAAACACGCGCTACTTTTATTTCCTATATGACAATGGTAAAATGAACAAAGTTAAAAAAGGTCGGAAATTTTTTCAGACGAACATTTTAGGAGGCTTTTACTTATGACGAAAGAAGTTCGCGTTCGTTATGCGCCATCACCAACAGGATTTTTACATATTGGTGGGGCACGTACAGCGTTATTCAACTATTTATATGCAAAACACCATAATGGTAAATTTATCGTACGCATTGAGGATACAGATATTGAGCGTAATGTTGAAGGCGGAGAGGCATCTCAGCTAGATAACTTAAGATGGTTAGGTATTGATTATGATGAATCAATCGATATCGGTGGACCATATGCGCCTTACCGTCAAATGGAGCGCTTAGATATTTATAAGGAGCATGCTGAGAAGTTATTAGCACAAGGTGCGGCTTATAAATGTTTCTGTTCATCAGAAAAATTAGAAGCATCACGTGAAGCGCAAAAAGCACGTGGCGTTGCAGCACCAACTTATGATGGAACTTGTCGTCATTTATCGGCAGAAGAAGTAGCAGCTAAAGAAGCGGCTGGTGAGGCATTCACAATTCGTATGCGTGTGCCTGCGAATGTAACGTATGCATTTGAAGATTTAGTACGTGGGCAAGTATCATTCGAGTCAAAAGATGTGGGAGACTGGGTATTAGTAAAAGCAAATGGCATCCCTACCTACAATTATGCAGTCGTATTAGATGATCATTTCATGGAAATCTCTCATGTCTTCCGTGGTGAAGAACATTTATCAAATACACCAAAACAAATGATGATTTTTGATGCGTTTGGGTGGGAATATCCAAGCTTCGGTCATATGACATTAATTATTAATGAAGATCGCAAAAAATTATCAAAACGTGATGAGACAATTATTCAATTCATCACACAATATAAGGATCTTGGTTACCTGCCAGAGGCAATGTTTAACTTCTTTACATTATTAGGTTGGTCTCCAGAAGGTGAAGATGAGATTTTTACGAAAGAGCAATTTATTGATATGTTCGATGAAAAGCGTCTTTCTAGATCACCATCTATGTTCGATAAGCAAAAGCTTACTTGGATGAATAACCAATATATTAAAAAATTACCGTTAGAAAAAGTGGTGGAGTTAGCGTTACCACATTTACAAAAAGCTGGTTTACTATCAGAAGAATTATCGACTGATGAACAAGCGTGGGTGACGGATTTAATTGCGTTATATCATGAACAAATGAGTTTCGGTGCTGAAATCGTTGAACTTACGAGCCTATTCTTTAATGATCATATTGAATATGATGAATCAGCGACGGAAGTGTTAGCTGGTGAGCAAGTACCGGAAGTAATGGCGGCATTCAAGGCGCAACTAGAAGCGTTAGAAGAATTGACACCAGATACTATAAAAGCAGCTATTAAAGCTGTGCAAAAAGAAACGGGTCATAAAGGTAAAAATTTATTTATGCCAATCCGTGTTGTCACTACTGGTGAAACACATGGTCCGGAATTACCGAATGCAATTTGTTTATTAGGTAAAGAAAAAACGATTGCTCGTGTAGAGAAATTTGCACAGTAAGAGAAAATTGTTGACAATTCGTCTATTCGTTGTAAAATGAATTTACATTGAAAAAGCGTTGAGAAGGAGAAGTACGTGGCGCAAGCTCTATAGAGAAGACCATCATCGGCTGAAAGTGGTCTGAGCCAAGGCAAAACGGAAATGCACCTTTGAGCATAAAGCTGAAATTTTTAGTAGGCTTTATCGGTTAGTCGCCGTTACAAGACGTTCGAGTGGGAGATATGTAGAAGTATCTTCAATCAGAGTGGAACCACGCAAATTTAGCGTCTCTGTCATTTCTTTTAGGAGAAATGACGGAGGCGCTTTTTAGTTGTTGCACTAAATAAAGTGGATTATGACAATGCATAGCATAATAAAAAGGGGGATTTACTTGTGTTTAAAAGAATGAAAGAGGATGTTGCAACTATTTTTGAAAATGACCCAGCAGCTCGTAGTGTACTTGAAGTTATATTGACGTATTCAGGTTTGCACGCGACTTGGTCACACCGTATAGCACACTGGTTTTTTAAAAGACGATTTTACTTTACCGCGCGTGTCATTTCACAGGTAAGCCGCTTCTTTACAGGTATTGAAATTCATCCTGGTGCAAAGATTGGTCGCCGCTTCTTTATCGACCATGGTATGGGCGTTGTGATTGGTGAAACATGTGAGATTGGTAATAATGTTACACTATATCAAGGAGTAACTTTAGGTGGTACAGGGAAAGAAAAAGGGAAACGTCACCCGACTTTAGAAGATAATGTGCTAGTTGCAACGGGTGCAAAAGTACTTGGCTCGATTACAATTGGGGAGAATAGTAAAGTTGGTGCTGGTTCAGTTGTTTTAAAAGAAGTACCACCAAATGCGACAGTTGTAGGTATACCAGGTAAAATAGTAATGAAGGACGGTATTCGTCTAGAGAAAAAATTGGATCACCAAAATATTCCTGACCCGGTAGAGGAACGTTGTCAAGTCTTCGAGAAACAGATTGCAATAATGCAAGATGAAATCGAACGTTTACAAAAGGAGAGAAAAGAGCATTGAGTATTAAAATTTTCAACTCGTTAACGAGACAAAAGGAGACTTTCGTGCCGTTAGAAGAAGGTAAGGTCTCGATGTATGTGTGTGGACCGACTGTCTATAACTATATTCATATCGGGAATTCACGCCCAGTCATTGTATATGATACAGTACGTCGATATTTCCAATATAAAGGATTTGATATCAAATTCGTATCAAACTTCACGGATGTTGACGATAAAATCATAAAAGCAGCAAATGAACTTGGAGAAGAAGTCAATGAGTTAACGGAGCGTTTTATCGCTGCTTATTTTGAAGATGTAAGCGCACTTGGATGTAAAAAAGCAGATGCGCATCCTCGTGTTACAGAGCATATGGATGACATTATTGAATTCATCAAAGTGTTAATCGACAAAGGCTATGCGTATGAATCTGATGGTGATGTGTATTATCGTACGCGCAAATTTGATGGCTACGGAAAGTTATCACATCAATCAGTCGATGATTTAAAAATAGGTGCACGTATTGAAGCTGCTGAAAAGAAAGATGATGCATTAGATTTCGCTTTATGGAAGGCAGTGAAGCCTGGTGAGATTTATTGGGCTAGTCCTTGGGGAGATGGTCGTCCTGGTTGGCATATTGAGTGTTCGGTCATGGCACGTGAACATCTAGGTGATACAATTGATATCCATGCAGGTGGCCAAGATTTAACATTCCCACATCATGAAAATGAAATTGCTCAATCAGAAGCGCATAATGATAAAACATTTGCACGTTATTGGATGCACAATGGCTATATTAATATTGATAATGAAAAAATGTCAAAATCGCTGGGCAACTTTGTATTAGTGAATGATATTCGGAAGCAAATTGACCCGCAAGTGCTACGATTCTTCATGTTGTCTGTTCATTATCGTCATCCGATTAACTTTGCAAAAGACTTAGTCGATTCGGCAGCGAATGGTTTAGAACGTATTCGTACAGCGTATGGAAATATCCAACATCGCCTTACGACAACGGCTAGCCTAGGTGACAAATCAGAGCAATGGCAACTTCAAATTACTGCTTTGAAAACACAATTTGAAGAGGCAATGGACGACGATTTTAATACGGCAAATGCTATTTCGATATTATTTGAGTTAGCTCGCATTGCTAATATTTACTTGAATGAAACGAATACATCAGAAGAAGTGTTAACGACATTCGCTCAAACTTTTGAAATGCTTGGTGATGTTTTAGGTCTTGTCTTCAAAGAGGAGGCGGAGCTATTAGATGAGGAAATTGATGCGCTATTGCAAGAACGTGTAGATGCGCGCAAAAACCGCGATTTTGCTCGTTCAGATGAGATCCGCGACCATTTGCAAGCGCAAGGTATCATTTTAGAAGATACGCGCCAAGGCACTAGATGGAAACGAGGGTAAGTAAATTGGATAAACTCCGAAATGAAGATGTAAAGCAGTTAAATGCTTTAGCGCTCGCTTATATGGGTGACGCGGTTTTAGAACAAAAGGTACGGGAATATTTATTGCGTACTGGTCGTGTGAAGCCAAATACACTGCATAAGGAAGCAACGAATTATGTGTCAGCGAAGGCGCAGTCTATGATTGTGTATCGATTGATAGATGAAGGGTTCTTAACGGAGGAAGAATTGGCAGTGTTTCGACGTGGACGCAATGCTAAATCCGGTTCTGTCCCTAAAAACACAGATATACGAACGTATCGCAACAGCTCAGGTTTTGAGGCGGTGCTAGGTAGTTTGTATTTGTTAAATGAACTTGAGCGTGTTTATGAAATTATTGCATATTCTATTCAAGTAATCGAAGAATCAAAAGGAGTGTCAAAATAATGGTAGAACAAAATGGTGAAATTATTACCGGTAAAAACCCAGTGTTAGAAGCACTTCGTTCAGGTCGAGATATGAATAAAGTATGGATTGCTGAAGGTGTAAAAAAATCAGGCGTCAACGAACTACTCGATTTAGCACGAGAGCGTGGCATTATTGTTCAATTCGTACCGAAAGTAAAGGTCGATCAGTTAACAGATGCCAATCATCAGGGAATTGTGGCCTCT
>JAVWKG010000012.1:0-42804 GCA_036638655.1 Lysinibacillus sp.
CTTTGTGACCAACATCGTGTTGGCCCGAGACCCTGGAGCGAGCTTGCGAGTGAAGCGGCTCATCGGACGCCCCCCGGAAAGCGCGCAGTCGGAACGGAAATCAACCCCAGGTAGTGGTGGTAATAAACAAATGGAAGTTTCAGGGATTTTATCTGAGGATTGAAATATAACTGTAATAAAAAAACAGTGATAGAATGGTATAATAGATTCAATATATAAATTTACATTAAAGAAATATAGGTGATTTAAAACATGATAGAAATGAAAAATGTGACAAAGAAATATCCAAATGGTGTTGTTGCATCGAATGGTATCTCCATTAATATAAAGCAAGGTGAATTTGTATATGTCGTAGGTCCGAGTGGCGCAGGTAAATCGACATTCATTAAATTAATGTATCGTGAGGAAAAGCCTACTTCTGGAGAAATTACAGTAAATGGTATTGACCTAGCAACTATAAAAGATAAAAAAGTTCCTTATTTACGTAGACAACTTGGTGTTGTTTTCCAGGATTTTAAATTACTCCCGCGACTAAATGTTTACGAAAATGTGGCCTTTGCGTTAGAAGTAATTGAAGAGGACTCAACAGAAATTCGTCGTCGCGTTATGGAAGTATTAGAACTTGTAGGTTTAAAACATAAAGCACGTATGTTTCCAAATGAGCTATCAGGTGGCGAACAGCAACGTGTATCCATTGCACGTTCAATCGTAAATGTACCAAAAGTAGTAATTGCGGATGAACCAACTGGAAACTTAGACCCTGAAACGTCATGGGAAATTATGAATCTATTTGAAGAAATAAATGCACGAGGAACTACAATTGTAATGGCAACTCATAACCGTGAGATTGTTAATACAATTCGTCGTCGCGTAATTGCAATTGAAGGCGGCTTGATTGTCCGTGATGAACACGGAGGTGAATACGGCTATGAAATTTGATACGTTTAAAAGACATGTTCGAGAAAGTTTAAAATCATTGAAGCGTAATAGCTGGATGACATTTGCCTCAGTGAGTGCTGTAACGGTAACACTACTTTTAGTCGGTGTGTTTGCCATTATTATGATGAACTTGAGCAAAATAGCAACAGATGTGGAAAATGATGTAGAAATTAAAGTATTGATTGATGAAACAGCTGATAAGAAAGCAGAGAAAGAATTACTTGCTGAGATAGAGAATCTACCAAATGTTTCAGAAGTGAAGTTTGCTACTAAAGAAAAAGAATTAGATAAATTAGTAAAAGATTTCGGTGATGATTTGAAGCTATTTGAGCAAAGTAATCCATTAAGAAATGTAATTTATGTTAAAGCACTCAACCCGCAAGAAACTGCTGCTGTAGCAAAAGAGATTGATAAATATGAATATACATACGAAGTGAAGTATGGTGAGGGCAAGGTAGAGAGGCTCTTTAATTTCTTAAATATAAGCCGAAATGCAGGGTTAGTGCTAATATTCGGATTATTATTCACAGCGATTTTCTTAATATCAAATACAATTCGTATTACAATTATTGCAAGACGAGATGAAATTGAAATTATGAAACTTGTAGGGGCAACAAACTCATTTGTACGAATCCCATTCCTATTAGAAGGTATGTATTTAGGTATTTTAGGTTCGATTATCCCTATAACAACGATTACTATTTTGTACCACAATATATATAAAGTTATTGCACCGCGTTTAAAAGGTGAACTTATACAATTACTAGACTTTGCACCACTGATTTACCAAGTAAATGCTCTATTAATACTAATTGGTATCGTAATTGGTGTGGGAGGAAGTTTCATGTCTGTACGCAAATTTTTAAAAGTTTAAATGCATGAAAATCAGCCACTGGCATTATGAGTCAAGCTGTATTTGAATAATCTAACAACATCAAAGGGGAGTTCGACAAGTGAAAAGCACAAAACAAAAGCCATTCCAAATTGCGATAGCCGTTGCTGCACTATTTCTTTTAATCCAAACTCCATTAGCACATGCTACGAATTTATCGGATTTAAAGGAAGAAAAAAGTAAAATTGAAGGCAAAAAAAATCAATTGAATTCATCGATCAATGAAAAGAGCGGTGAGATTAAATCAATTGAAGGAAAGCAAGATTCATTATTAAATCAAATTCAAACGTTGAATACTAAAATTACTAGTACGAATGGTAATATCAAAACTGTATCGGATGAAATTACAGTTGCTAATAATGACATTGTGAAATTAAAGGCGTCAATTGATGAGTTGTTACGTAAAATCGAAGAACGTGATTTATTATTAGAAGATCGTGCTCGTGCCCTACAAGCAAGTGGGTCAGTTACTTATTTAGATGTATTACTAGGCTCAAATAGCTTTGTTGATTTCATAGACCGTATGTCAGCTGTTTCAACATTGCTTGAAGCGGATCGTCAAATTATTCGCGATCAAAAGTCGGACAAGCAGTCGTTAGAGGATCAAAAAGCAGTTTTAGAAAATAAGCGTCAAAAGCTTGAAGAAAGTAAAAGTGAGCTTGAGCGTTTAAAAACATCATTAGATGGTCAAAAGGTTGAAAAAAATAATTTAGTAAGTGCTCTTGAAAAAGAGCAGGAAAAATTAAAGAGCGAAAAAGTACTACTTGAAAAAGAGTATTCTGAAGCGCTAGATATTAGTGCAGAGTTACAGCAAAAAATTATTTCAGAGCAAAACCGTATTGCAGAAATAGCTCGTCAAGAGGAAGCTAAACGTAAAGCACAAGCAAATGCTAATGGTGGTGGAGGCTCAACGACTGGTGGCACTTCTGGTGGCTCTGCACCTGAAGTAGCAGCTGGTACTTGGACAAAGCCTACAAGTGGTCGCTTAACTTCACCATATGGTTGGAGAAATTTTGGTGGCGGTAGTGAATTCCATTATGGTATCGACCTAGCCAATTCTATTGGGACACCAGTTGTCGCAGCAGCGGATGGGGTTGTATCTTATGCATCGCCACTAAGCTCTTTCGGAAACACGGTGATCATCACACATTCGATTGAAGGTAAAATATTTACAACAGTGTATGCTCATTTAAATTCTTTTAATGTAAGTGTTGGCTCGGTTGTGACGAAAGGACAACAGGTTGCTGCGATGGGTAATACAGGACGCTCTACTGGCCCACATTTACACTTTGAAATTCATAATGGACCATGGAGAGGCCAAAAGGTTGGCAGTCTCAATCCATTACTATACATTTCACTCTAGAGTAGCGATGTAAAGGAAGCTATATGCTCGTATTCGTATTTATCGGATACTTGCATATAGCTTTTTTTGTTTAAAGGCAAAGGATAGAGATGGGTTGATAAAGTGCTTAAAAGGGTCGATAAGTTGAATTAAAAGGTCGATAAAACTCCAAAAAGGGTCGATAAACTAAAGTGAAGTCACACTTGACTGTCGTGCAGCGCTGTATGAGAAACAGAATGCTTCACTTTATATACTGTTAGGGGTATATTTGGATAGTTAGTTGTTTACTATGTCTGTTACTTACGATTAGTTGTTGTTTTGCAAAATACCGTCTGATTTTATAGGTGTAGCGCTCTTTTGATGACGAGGGGATGGAGGATTTGCTAAGTGAATAATACAGAGTGGTTTAGTATTCGTGCTATGACATTACCTGCGACTTGGGTAGCGCTTATTTTTGCTTTTATTTGTGTGTGGTTCATTATGAGGATCCGATTTTCAAAGCAGTGGTCTAGCCTATATGGGGATACTATTTTTACGTTTGTAATCGTGTGGAAATTTAGTGTCATCATCACCGATTTTTCTACGGTGATGAAGCAACCGTTAGCTTTACTTTATTTTAACGGGGGGACGATGGGGTTTTACTTAGGGATACTTGCTGTCGGATTTCAGCTTTGGCGTAAGCAACAACGAATGCCTTTTGATGAGAAAGGACTAATCGCTATTGCCTGGTCACTTATTTTAACGCAGTCATGTTATCAGATTTTCATGTTATTATTGAATAGCAATGCTTTATGGCAAGAATTAGTAACATTAGTTGTTGTGCTTAGTATGACGCCTGTTGTGCTTTGGAAAGTGAGCGAAACAATACTGTGGAAACAGCAGATGTTTGTTTTATTTACTCTTGTATTTGCGTTCATGTCAACCTTGCAGCCGTTGGGCATTTTACAAACAGCAATGATTACAAATGTATTATTTTTAGTGCTGTGGCTTATATTATTAAAAAATATAGATGTGATGGAGGAAAATGAGTGAAGAAAAAGAATATTGGTTTGTTAGTCATTATTTTACTCGTTGCGATTATGATTGGTACATATGTCAAACAACAAATTGAAGCAGACCGTGAAATTACTAAGGGGTCTCTAGGTGCTGAAGCGGAACATGCCGTTGGGTTAGAGAAAGGAAAAGTTCCTCCAAATTTTACGTTGTCGACTTTAGATGGAAAAGAAGTTACGTTGAGTGAGTTAAAGGGAAAAAAAGTTGTGTTGAACTTTTGGGCAACTTGGTGTCCACCTTGTAAAGCAGAAATGCCACATATGCAAAATTATTATGAGCAATATGCTAAAGATGAAAATGTAGAAATTTTGGCAGTGAATATAACTGCTGGTGAAAAAGATATTACAGAAGCGGGTAAAATTGATATAGTCCAAACATTTGCCAATAGCTATGAATTAACATTCCCTATCTTACTTGATAAGACCGGGGAAGTTGGAGAAAAGTATCAGGTTTTAATCATTCCAACGACTTATTTTATTGATTCGAAAGGTTTCATACAAAATGTCGTTAAAGGTCCTATGAATATGGAAATGCTTGAAGGCTATGTTAGTGCTCTTAAATGAGGCTAATTGAATAAAAGGTAGTAGGGAAGAATGCTTTAGACGGCTGTGGTATGTCTAAAGCATTTTTCTATGCGTTCGAAGTGCATTGGAATGCGCACCGGATGCCTAAATGCTCATGGGGAAAAGTGAATTATTCGCTGGGCGTGTGAAATGTTCTCGAAAATGATAATAATTTTTTTGTTGGCTCGTATGTTGTTCGGTTATTCCTCATAAAGTAAAGGAGAAAGAGGAGGGACAGCTTGCGCAAAATCCGTTTGTTCTACATGATACTAATCATTTGTTTGCTATCAGTCGGGGGCTGGTATTTGTGGGGGGGATTGCAAAAAGAAGAAGTACAGAAAAGTGACAAAACGAGTATTGAGGCAATTAATGAGGCTATGCATTTAATTGAAGGGGAATCCGTTTATAGTACGGGAAAAGAGAAGTTGATTGAAGGCGCGATTCGCGGAATGGCGGATGCGATAGAGGATCCTTATAGTACGTATTATACGAAGGAAGAAGCAGCGCAACATCGTCAATCGTTGGCTGAGGAACGTGTTGGAGTAGGCTTAGAAATTACAGAGAGTGGTGGGAAATTTATTGTTGTGTCACCTGTGAAATCTTCTCCAGCAGACCGGGCAGGAATTCGTCCATTAGATGAAATTGTACAAGTTAATGAGGAGCGCTTAGGTGGAAAGTCTATGAGTGAATTGATGCGTTTAATTCAAGGAGAAAAGGGAACGGCGCTAACAATTGTAGTGTTTAGACCAAGTGCGGATAAACATATTAAAGTGACGATGGAACGCGAGGCAATTTCTAATACGACTGTAACGAGTAAAGTTGTGACAGTTGATGATACGTCAATTGGTTATGTTTCGATTTCAATATTTGGTGAGAAAACAGCAGAGGAATGGGTTGCTGAAACGACAAAGTTATTACGAAAAGATGTTGAGGGTATTGTGATTGACGTACGCGATAATCCAGGCGGCTATTTACATAGTGTAAGGGCGCTTATTAGTAGTTTATTAGACAATCAAAAAGTATTTACTTACATGCAAAATGGTGAAGGAGCTATGGAGCCTATCAACACAGATGATGAAGGCTTTGACAAAAATTACGTTCAGTCCATGAGGAAAATGCCTCTGGTTTTATTGCAAAATGGAGGAAGTGCTTCTGCTAGTGAAGTGTTAAGTGGTGCGTTAGGTAGTTTGGACCGTGCATCGATTATTGGCACTACAAGTTTTGGTAAAGGTACAGTGCAAGAGAGTTGGGATTTAACGAATGGTGGAGAGTTAAAATTATCGACGAATAAATGGCTAACACCTAAGCAAGAATGGATTCATGGAAAAGGGATTGAAGCGGAGTTGTTAGTTGAACAAAATGAGTTATTTGCATTAGAGTTGCATCCACTAACGGGTCAATATAAAACAGGGGATATGCATGAGGAAATTGCTTATACTCAAAATGTTTTAGCAAAGCTTGGTTATCATATTTCGAGAACAGATGGCTACTTCGATTCGACGACAGAGGCAGCGGTAAAACGCTATCGTAAAGATAAAAAATTAAGTAAAACACCAGATACGATGTTAATGGATACACAATTTTTCGCGAGTTTAAATGAAGAGGTAAAGACTTACAAAGAAGATAGCGCTAATGATCGACAATTTCAGATGGCAGTTAGCTTTTTAATGCATAAAATTGAGCAATAACTTTGTAGAGTAGTAAATTAATAACATCAATCTGCTGTTTTCTATTAGAATATACTACGCAAGCCGGTAGTCGTTTGATACAATGAAGTCAGGTAGTTGAGACTAGGACGGCGGGTGTACGTATGTATAGTAGTATTTTAATAGAAATTGTTACAGCGATTGGCCGCTTTATATTCAATCCATTATTGTACATTGCTATCGGAGCAGCCATTTTTCTAGGCTATAAGCGTGTTAAGCAGGAGCGTAAATTTTTCAACACGCGCATTGTATGGGGATGGACGGAGCTAAGAGGTTTTTGGAAAAATGGACTTGTTTACGCGCTCATTATTTCAATTATTAGTGTAGCGGCAGGGTTAACAGTACCGAAAGCATTTTTAATTTTATGTATTTTAGTATCGATCGTAGTATTATTATTTAATTTCCTGTCGCCAGTTTATGTAATGGCGGGTTCGACTTTACTTGTATGGCTTATGTATAAAAATGAGTGGACGTATTCATTTTGGAAAGTTTCCTTACAAGGTATGGATTTACTCAATGGGGCCATTGTGACGATCACAATTTTAACGGGTTTAATTGTGATTGCAGAAGGGTTATTAGTGAAAAAGTCTGCAGTGGATGTAACATCTCCACGAATTGAGCAAACAAAGCGTGGCATGAGGGCGATCGTTTATCGAACGAAAAAGTTGTGGTTGTTACCAATTATTTTTGTTATTCCTGGTGAGCGGATCGTGGCATCATCTCCGTATTGGCCTCATTTTGACTTAGGGGAAAGTACGTATGCACTTGTTTTATTTCCCGTAGTTATTGGCTTTTCGAAGCTTTCGAGAAAAACATTGCCAGTCGTGCAAATTCCAAAAATGGGGCGTGCCATTTTGTTACTCGGTCAACTTGTTTTAGTTGGAGGACTTGTTTCTTACTTCGTTCCTGTTATTGGCTTTGTGGCATTAGGAATAGGAGTAGTGATTCGCTTTGGCATTTCACTTTATTTTGCTCTGCAAGATAAAAGTGAAGTGTATGCTGTAGCGCAAAGCTCGCAAGGTGCAGTAATTGCAGCTGTATTACCGGATTCACCAGCTGAAAAAATGGGCTTGCTTGCTGGGGAATGCATTCGAAAAGTGAATGGGCAATCTGTAAGAACAGAGCGTGAATTATATGAGGCGCTACAAATTAATGCCGCACATTGTCGATTAGAGGTGCTTGATCGCAATCAAGAATTACGCTTAACTCAGCATGTCATTTACAGTAACGATCACCATAGAGTCGGTTTATTGTTGGCAGAAATGAGAGAATCTTAAACAAGCAAAGGTGTTTCCGTGGATACAATATCCGTGGAAACACCTTTTTTGGCTTATAAAATAACTTTTAGCACTAGGAGAGGTGAAAATGTACCTGAACCGGAGTGAAATATTGACTGTGAGCATAGATTGCTCTCGAATTAAAAGTGAATATTACATGCTATCAGCGCTTCAGCCAATCACATAAAAGTTCTTACGCAGGCCATAATAATTACACCAGCAATAACTGTAATTGATAGACTTTTAGTTAGGATGGCAATAATCAATGTCGGAATAAATGTAACAAAAACAGGCCAATCTAAAGTGACATAGCTCTTACTATCCGCATCAAGTAAATTTTCAATGACAAGTGCACTTAAAATGCAAATAGGAATGAAGCTTAGCCATTTTAGTACAACATCCGGCAACCGAACACTACGTACAAACATAAATGGGATGACGCGTGGTAGCCAGGTTACAAGTGCACAACCAAGAAGTAACCACATCATAGAGGCTGTAATCGTCATTTATCTGTCACCACCCCAATTGTTGCTACAATGACCGTCGACAGCAGTACTGCGACGTGTGAAGGTACAAAATAGGACAAGCAGTACATAATGATAAACATATAGCTAATTAAATAAAGATAATGCATGATTTTCCCTTTGCCAACGCTATTTAATTGCAATACAAGCAAAGCAATAAACATAGCGATTAAGGCAAAGTCTAAACCCCATTTTTCAGGGTCGGCTACCCACTGACCTAAAAATGCACCAGCAATACAAGAAATAATCCAAAATGAATAGGCTGTCACATTCAAGCCATCCAACCACCGACCGTGGAGTTTGCCATTTTGCATTAATTTTGTTACGGCAACGCCAAATGTTTCATCTGTAAGAAGACTGCCGAATCCAACATTGCGAATAAATGAATATCGTGTAAAATGAGGTGCAAGCGTTAAGCTCATTAATAAATGACGTAAATTCACAACGAAAATTGTCATAATAATAGCTGAAGTTGGGCTACCCGCTAATAATAGCGCACAAAAAATGAATTGTGCTGAACCTGCATAAACAAGAATGCTAAGCAGAGCGATTTCAAGGAGCGATAGGCCAGAAGCAGCGCCGACAACGCCAAATGCTAGGCCAATACTTATATATCCTAGTAATGTCGGGATACAATCTTTGACGCCTTGTAAAAAACGATCGTCATAGGAGTGAGAAGAATCGCTGAGAGAGTTTGTTGATGGTGAAGTTGTCATAAACATGTCGCCCTTTCTATTGAAAATATGTGTATACTAAATAGTGAAAATATTTGGATTGCATTTCAACTGGGAGTCCGATGAGCCACTTCGGGTTAAAGTAATGCTGGTCTCAATATGTAAAATAATTATTCAGTAAAGTATACATATGTCTTTTAAAATGAACAATAGAGTTAATGATAATAATGGAACAAATGAGTTGGAATTTAGCATTCGGAAAATTTATAGGCATTCAGTGGGCGTTTACGCTGAATGACTATAAAAATACATCAAAGTAAGTGGCGATTTTACATTTAATTTTGCAATATAAATAGAGGTGTACAGTTGTGAGTGATTGGTTTACTGTTGAAAATTTAGAGCATCTAGCAGCACAATATCGGACGCTCGGTCCAATTATAGGTATTTTGTTGCCATTTATTGAAGCATTTTTACCATTTTTACCGCTTGTGGCGTTCGTTGTGGCTAATGCAAGTGCATTTGGTTTATGGATGGGCTTTGTTTTATCGTGGGTCGGCTCAGTTGCAGGTTCTTATGCCGTTTTTTTAATTGTGCGTCATTATGGCAAACATTCTAGGTTGCAATTTTTGACGGGTGGGGCAAAAGTCCAAAGTTTAATAAGATGGGTCGATATGAATGGTATTAGTCCATTATTTGTCTTACTGTGCTTTCCATTTACGCCCTCGGTTTTAGTGAATGTCGTAGCGGGATTGTCGCATATACACAAAAAGTTTTACTTAGTTGTGTTAATGGCAGGGAAATTTGTCATGATACTAGGAATGAGTGTGCTAGGTTATGATTTACGTGCACTATTAACGAGCCCTGCAAAGCTAATTTGTGCAGCCATTGCCATTGTGGTGTTATGGTGGATAGGTAAGTTAATGGAAAAGCGTTTAAATGCACGTGTGGAAAAGGACTTGAAATCTGTAAGTTTACTAAGAAAAAGTGAACAAAAATCAGTATCCGAATCAAAATAAGTGTAAACAAATTGTCCTTCCCATTATGAAAAATGATGTGAAGGGCATTTTTTTTAGAAAATACAATAGGGTCTCTGTTCTCAGGTGTGTTGATTAGGGGAATATTAGGATGTTATTTAACCTAAAACTGCTTGTTTTCTATTCTGCGCTTCAGTATGTCTAAGCATTTTGTTAGTTGATTGTAGCGGAGGGGTGCTCGCCCCGCGGAAAGCGAGCAGCCCGTAGCGGAAATCAACCCGCTGCTTCAATTATTGGTGGTAGAAATTGGATAATCAACACGAGTGCTCTGTTCTGCGCGTCTTGCAATATACAAATGAGTAAACGGGCTATTAAATAATAAGTAAATGGATTCGCGTAGATATGAGATAATAGACATAGATCATTAACAATGGAGGGCGCAATTTATGACATTAAGAATTGTATCAGGTCGTGCAGGTTCAGGGAAATCGACATTTATTCAGGATGAAATTGTGACTGAGCTGCAAGAGAATCCGCTAGGACAGCCGATTTTTATCATTGTGCCAGACCAAATGTCGTATTCAACGGAGTATGAGCTAACAAATCGACAACAAATTAGTGGACTCATTCGTGCGCAAGTTATGACTTTCAAGCGCTTGGCATGGTTTGTGTTGCAAGAAACAGGTGGCATTGCACGTGAAGAAGTAAATGGCTATGGGTATCGCATGCTAATAAGAAAGTTGCTAGAGGAGCAAAAAGGCGAGTTTTCTTTATTTCGTCAAGCTGCGGGCAAGCGGGGTTTTACGGAGGAAATTGAAACTTTATTGCGAGAATTTAGTCGTTATAGTGTAGATAGTCGTGTCATTGCTGAAATGTCTGAGGGGCTTAAGGCTGTGAATGCGCCAAGTACTTTACAGGCGAAGACGAATGACTTGCAAGTTGTTTTACGAGCATTAGAGGAGCGACTTGGGACAACTTATGTTGACAGTGAAGGATATTATCCCATTTTAACTGAGCAATTGAAAAATTCAGAGACGATGAAACAGGCAACGGTTTATATTGACGGCTTTACGGCGTTTACTGTACGTGAGCTGGAGCTTGTAGCAGAGCTCATGAAGGTGGCAAAATCTGTAACGGTTGTTTTGCCCTACGATTATGTACAACAGGCAAATGATGAACAAGCTTTGTTTAATGAAGCGGCAACGACAAGTGTGCGATTACAAGACATTGCTCGTGAAGAGGGGATTGAAATTGAAGCCCCACTGCATTTCACAACACAATGTCGGTATAATGTAAAAGATTTACAGAAAATTGAGGCAAGCTTTGATGATTTTAGTGCACCAGTTCAGCCCGCTTCTGGGGATGTAGAAGTAATTGAGGCTTCAAATAGACGAGCGGAGATACATGCAATTGCCCGGGAAATAACGAAGTTAACAAGACAAGGTGATTACCGCTTCAAAGATATTGTTTTACTGTATCGGCAGGCCGATATGTATGATCCTTTAATCGCAACGATTTTTCCGCAATATGACATTCCAGTGTTTATGAATTCTAAAAAACCGATGTTACATCACCCATTAATAGAGTTAAGTCGCTCAGTGCTAGAAGCGATCGTAGCTAATTGGAAATATGAACCGGTATTTAGAAGTGTAAAGACGGATTTGTTTTTCCCACTACAAGCCGATTTAAATGTATGGCGAGAAAGAGCGGATCGTCTTGAAAATTATTGCTTAGCACAAGGGATTTATGGTGAGCGTTGGTTTGAGGATAGTAGATGGTTTTACAAAAAATATCGTGGCCTGGAGTTCCATTCACGTGTGCAGACGGATGAAGAACGTGCGATGCAAGCAGAAATTGAAGCTATTCGAGATTTGATTCGTGCACCAATAGGGCAATTGCAAGAAGCACTTACTATTTCGACAACAGGGCGTGAAGTTGCGACAGCATTATTTACATTCATCGAAAATCTGCAAGTGTATGAAAAACTTCAGCAAATGAAAGATCGTGAAATCGAAGAACATCAGTTAATGGCTGCTGGTGAGCATGACCAAGCATGGAATCAGTGGATCGCTGTACTGGATCAATTTGTTCTGATGTTTGGTGAGCAGGAAATGTCCATTGAAGAGGCAGCGAAAATATTGGATGAAGGCTTTGACACACTTGAATTTTCGCGTATACCACCATCTCTTGATGAAGTGATGGTAGCAACGGTTGAATTGGCACGATTATCACATGTCAAAGTGACTTTTATACTTGGGATGAATGATGGTGTTTATCCAGCACGTATGGATTATGAAGGGTTACTTTCGGATACTGAGCGTGAGTGGTTTACACAAATTGGCTATGAGCTTGCACCAACTTCAAAAGGGCGTTTAATGCAGGAGGATTTTTTAATATATCGTGCGATGACAACGCCATCTGATCGTTTATATATTTGTTATCCGACAGCAGATGAGGAAAGCAAGGCACTTTTACCGTCACTTTACATAAAAAAAATTGCAGGTGATGTTGATAAAAAAGTGACAGGGCTTTTACAAGGTGTGCCCGTGACACAGGCAGTAATTGACCCGATTGAAGCATTGACTGCGACATCTGCTATGCCTTATTTGCACCATCCACGCACAGCCTTGCCCTATTTAATGGTGCAGCTAAGACGAGCGGAGCATAGTAGGGAAATTGCCCCTGAATGGCTTGCGTTGAAGGCTTATTATGAACAAGACCCTTATTGGGCATATATTTTACAGCGCGTTATGTATCCGATTGTCAATAAAAATGAAGCAGAGCCACTTGAAGCGTACCTTACACAAGAGCTTTATGGTTCGAAGTTAACATCGAGCGTCTCACGTGTGGAAAAATATTTCCGTTGTCCATTTTCGCATTTTACAACGTATGGTTTACGATTAGAGGAACGAGCGGAGTACCGTCTTGAAACATTTGCAATGGGTGACTTATTCCATGAAGCGTTGAAGTGGATTGCTGAGGAAACAGAGCGACTACAATTATCGTGGATTCGCTTAACGAGACAGCAAATTTCACAGCTTTCACGACAAGCGGTGGAGCAAATAGTACCTGTATTTTCTCATCAAATTTTATTATCGAGTGCGCGCTATCGTTATATTCAGCGCAAACTCATTCGCATTGTGGAAAGAACGATGACCGCTTTATCACAGCATGCAAATGTTTCGCACTTCAAGCCAATTGCGATCGAGGCTTCATTTGGACCGGGACAAAACGAGCAGTTACCGCCACTTGAAATAGATTTAACTAGCGGAAGAAAAATGTACATGCGAGGGCGTATTGACCGTATAGATAGTGCAGTTATTGATAATCGCTCTTATTTACGTATTGTTGATTATAAATCTTCTAGCCGTGATTTAGATTTGAATGAAGTTTATCACGGCCTATCACTTCAAGTGTTGACGTATCTAGATGTTGCGATGGAAAACGCGTCCTATTGGTTGCCGGGGGATGCAGAACCTGCAGGTGTTCTTTATGTACATGTGCATAATCCGATGTTAAAGCTAGAAAAGGATGTATCGCCGAGTGAAATTGAAGTAGACCGTCTAAAGGAATATAAAATGAAGGGCCTCTTAACTGAAAATACGGAGGCTATTTTATCGATGGATGAACAGCTTGAGGAAGGTGGCTATTCTCAAATTGTGCCGGTTTATATGAAAAAAGACGGTACACCTTCATCTTCACAATCACGCGTCGTTGCTGTAGAGGACATGAAGAAGCTACAATATTTCGTACGCCAAAAGCATCAGCAAGCAGGAAACGGAATTTTAGCTGGTGATACAGCGATTAGCCCATATAAATTGAAATCAAAAACAGCGTGCGACTATTGTCAATTTACATCAGTATGCCAATTCGACCCGTCAGATGAGTTGCAGACGTATCGACAGTTACCGCAAGCAAAACCTGCTGATGTAGTCGGTAAAATTCGTGAGGAGTTGAACTAATATGACGAACAAATTACCAGTAAAGCCTACGGGTGTCACTTGGACGAACGATCAGTGGAAAGCGATGTATGCAAGTGGACAAGATATTCTCGTATCGGCTGCTGCGGGTTCAGGTAAAACAGCGGTGCTTATTAACCGCATGATTGAAAAGGTTGTGGCAAAGGACAATCCAATTAATGTAGATGAGCTACTTGTTGTAACTTTTACAAATGCATCTGCCGCGGAAATGCGTCATCGTATGGCTGAGGCGTTAGAAAAGGCAATTGCCAACGAACCAACCTCACAGCATTTACGTAGACAGTTAAGCTTGATAAGCAAAGCGCAAATCTCAACATTGCACTCATTTTGTTTAGCGATAGTGAAGCAATATGCTTATATGCTTGAAATTGACCCAGGCTTCCGAATTGCGAATGAGGCAGAGGTTGCTTTATTACGTGACGATATTTTAGCGGATGTTTTAGAAGCGGCTTATGATTCAGAGGATGAACAAGCAGCAATGGCTGTGTACAGATTAGTCGATAGTTTTACGTCTGATCGTGATGATCAAGCGATTGAAACATTAATGAGTAAGTTATACGACACATCGCGTGTCCATGCTGAACCGACAAAATGGTTGCGTAGCTTACCTATTCAATATAATTTAGCTGATGATGTAACAATTGATGATTTAGATATGACGAGCTATTTAAAGTTAACTGTGAAACATAGTATGCAAGAAGCTTTTGCTTTAATTGCGGAGATGCGTGAAATTACATTGAAACCAGATGGTCCGGCGCCTTATGCAGAAACGGCAGAGCTAGATTTTGCGTTGTTACAGGAAGGAATTCGCATAAGTGATGAGGGCACATGGCAGGCATTATACGATTATTTTGCGACAGTGAAATGGTCGAAGCTGAAAAGTGTGAGAAAAGATGCACTTGTTAATCCAGATTTACAAGATTTAGCGAAGAAAAAGCGAGAAGCGGCAAAGAAAATTATTAATAAAATGAAGGACTCATTCTTTGTACGTCAGCCAGCACGACTGCTAGAAGAAATTCGTTTAATGGCACCGACAATTGCTACTCTTGTAGAGCTGACAGAGCAATTCAGTGAACAGTTTAGCAAAGCGAAAATTGAACGAGGCATTATTGATTTTTCTGATTTAGAGCATTTTGCCCTGCAAATATTAACGGAGGAGCATGAAGGTCTATTACGACCATCCCCGATTGCAACAGATTATCAGAAGCGCTTTAAAGAAGTTTTAGTGGACGAATATCAAGATACGAATATGCTACAGGAAACGATTTTACAGCTTATTAAAAGTGGTGATGAAAAAGACGGGAATCTGTTTATGGTAGGTGATGTGAAGCAAAGTATTTATCGATTCCGATTAGCTGAACCGAAACTGTTTTTACGCAAATATGGCGAGTTTATCGAAAATCCAACCGAAACGGGGATGCGCATTGATTTGAATGCTAATTTCCGAAGTCGTAAGGAAGTGCTTAACGGAACGAACTATATTTTCGCGCAAATTATGGGGGAAAAGGTTGGCGAAATTGAGTATGACGATAAAGCTTCGTTAAAACCTGCAGCTCCATATGATGAAAAAGAAGTACCAATTGAATTGGTCATCTTGCATCCACCAAAGGAAGACGAAGAGCTAGAATCTAATGATGACGTAGAAGAAGAGCGTGTGACAACTGTTTCCGAATTAGAGGAATTAAAGAAATCACAGTACGAGGCACGTTTTATCATTGAACGAATTCAGCAATTAATGGAGGAGGGAGCAACTGTCTATGATACAAAAACAAAGACAGAGCGTCCTCTTAAATACAGTGATATCGTTATTTTAATGCGTTCGATGACATGGTCTACAGATCTTGTTGAGGAATTTAAATTAGCGGGGATTCCGCTTTATGCAGAATCTTCAAAGGGCTATTTTGAAGCACTTGAAGTAATGATTATGTTGAATACACTGAAGGTTGTGGATAATCCATATCAGGATATTCCGTTAGCATCTGTTTTGCGAGCGCCATTTGTTGGGTTAACAGAAAATGAATTAGCAAAAATTAGACTGGCAGATCCGAAAGCACCGTTTTATGATGCGCTAAAGCTATTTGTACGCAGTGAAGGGCGTGGTGTGCAGTCTTCCACTTTTGAAAAGCTACAGCGCTTTATCTTACAGTTTGATAATTGGCGTAATTTAGCAAGACGTGGCTCGTTAGCGGATTTAATTTGGAAAATTTACTTGGATACGCATTATTATGAAATGGTTGGAGCGATGCCAAATGGCAAACAGCGTCAAGCGAATTTGCGTGTGCTTCATGACCGTGCTTTAATGTATGAAAAAACAGCATTCCGAGGTTTATTCCGTTTCCTACGTTTTATAGATCGTATTCGTACACGTGGTGATGATTTAGGAACAGCCAAGTCAATTGGTGAAAAAGATGATGTTGTCCGCTTAGTAACGATTCACTCTTCTAAAGGGTTAGAATTCCCTGTTGTGTTTGTAGCAGGTATGGGGCGACCGTTCAACAAAATGGATTTTCATAATTCTTATTTATTTGACCAAGATTTTGGCTTAGCTGTGAAAGCAATTGATCCGGATAATCGTATTACGTACACATCTTTACCATTTTTGGCGATGAAGGAAAAGAAAGAGCTAGAAATGCGTGCAGAGGAAATGCGTGTACTATACGTGGCAATGACAAGAGCGAAAGAACGCTTAATATTGGTTGCATCTGTGAAAGATTGGTCTAAAGTACGTGCGAAGTGGCAGGAAGCGCAAAGCCTAAAGCATGATGCGCCTATTCAAGAGTATGTGCGCGCTCGTGCAAACAGTTATTTAGATTGGATTGGTCCTGCTGTAGCAAGGCATGCAGATTTTGTAAGTTTATCGGATGCGCCATATAAAGCGCTTATAGACGAATCGAGATGGTTTGTACAGGTGATGTCGACAATGGCATTCGATTATGCAACACCATTAGCGGAGCCTTCAGAATTGCAGCAACAGCTTCAGACGAACGTAGATGATGCACTATTAGATGAATTAAAGCAGCGCTTCAATCGTCCGTACAAATTTCAAAAATCCACACAAAAGCAGTCAAAAACATCGGTCAGTGAAATAAAGAGACTGGAAAATTTACAGCGAAAAGAAGAGCCGGAATTTTTCATAGCGCCGCCGGAAAAAACAATGACTGCAGTTACACCTCGCCCATCATTTTTGCAAGAGCAAAATATGACAGGTGCGGAAATCGGGACGGTTGTGCATGCGGTGATGCAACATGTTCCACAGCAAGGTTTTGCCCATGTTGAAGAGGTGGAGCATTTTGTTCAGGATTTAGTGAAGCGCCAGTTATTGACGGCTGCTGAGGCTCAAATCGTGCCATGTGAAAAAATAGTAACGTTTTTTGCAACTGACATCGGACAACGTTTTAAACAGGCAAAACAAATACGCAAAGAAATGCCATTCACTATTAGTAGAAAAGATGAAGATGGGGATATGCAAATTGTGCAGGGGATTGTAGACTGCCTGTTTGAAGATGCAAACGGACAATGGGTGTTGCTTGATTATAAAACAGATAAAATAAAAGCAGCCTATTCACAAGAACCAGCATTATCAAAAGAAATGCTAAAACGCTATGGTGTACAACTTCGTGTTTACAGCGAAGCAATCGAATCGATTTTGCATATTCAAGTAAGCAATCAAGTATTGTATTTATTCGATATCGAAAAAGAACTGTATGCAAAGTAGCAGAGCACTGCATGTTTTATTTTAAGGAGGATGTTGTTTTGGATTTGAAACCAACAATGTTGCAAGATCGCATTGTAACATTAGATATTTTAAGAGGATTTAGTTTATTAGGGATTTTGCTAGTAAATATGTTTGCTTTTTATTCACCACTGCCATATATTGACTTGCCATCATGGTTTACGTCACCGTCAGATATCGTCTGGCAACAAAATTTAGACATTTATGTACAAAGTAGCTTTTACCCACTATTTGCTATGTTATTTGGTTACGGTTTAGCAATACAGTGGCGTAAGGCAGAGCAGCAAGAAGTTAGTTTTTATAGCACAGGCATACGACGTTTAGTTGTGCTATTTATGTTTGGCTTAGTACATGCCATTCTTATTTGGTGGGGTGATATTTTAATGACGTATGCATTTTGCGGACTGTTTTTATTAACTTTATTGCGATTTAAACCACTTACGCTCCTTGTAGTAGCTATTGCTTTAAATGGTGTTATGCAAATGATGATGCTAGCAGTTTTCAGCATGGCTGGAGCAGTTGACGTACCATTTGTAGATATTACAGCAATTGACAATGCAGTGAGAGCATATGGGACTGGATCTTGGGCAGATGCTTTTGGTCAAAGAATGAGTGATTTGTCTTTGCAGGCGAGTCCGTTAATGTGGATTATGGCATTATTTTCGATATTACCTTATATGCTTGTCGGGGCTGCAGCTGCGAAGTGGCAGTTAATTGAACGAGCAAAAGATTTTAAGCGGATTTGGGTGACGTTAACTGTACTTGGTTTGTCGGTAGGGATTGTTGTGAAAAGCTTGCCAATTATGCAAACACGTACGTATTTATTGGATTATTTGAAAGTCTATGTAGGGGGACCTATTCTATCGGTAGGATATATCGCGCTGATTGTACTTTTATGTTTACTACCGATTGTGCCGAAATTACTTCGACCAATTGCTGAGGTAGGGCGTATGTCTATGACGATGTATATTATGCAATCGGCAATAGGTACATTGCTATTTTATCAATTTGGACTTGGCTGGTACGGGAAAGTAAGTGTAGCAACAGGCGTGCTAATTGCAGCTAGTATTTTTATCATTCAAATACTACTGGCAAAAATGTGGCTATCAAAATATAAGCAAGGACCGTTAGAGGCAATTTGGCGAAAGTTAACGTATAAAAAAATGTTGTCTGAAAAGTAAGGTAATTAGGAGCGTATTGTTGTATCATGTAGAAAAAAGAAGGAGCTCTAACATTATGAAAATATTATCATTTAAATTAGGTGGACATGTAAGTTTTGGACCAAAAGTAAAAAAAGAAGAAGCAGTATGGGATTTACTCGCTATTCAAAATGAACTTCAAGTTCTCCCTTCTTTTTCAAATTCGATTGTAGATGGTATTGCACAAGGTTTCGATTTTGTGGAACAGATTCGTAAATTAGTAGAAGCAGCAAAGCAATCGGAGCGTGCAGAAAACTTTAAGCATAATTTCACAGCGATTGAATGGTTGTCACCGATTCCGCGTACACCTAAAAATATACTGTGTATCGGCAAAAACTATAACGAGCATGCAAAAGAAATGGGAGCGGATGCCGCGCCAACAGATTTAATGGTATTTACGAAATCGCCAACTGCCATCGCAGCAGATGGACAAACGATTTCTATTCATGGGGAACTTTCTTCAAAAATGGATTATGAAGGTGAACTGGCCGTTGTTATTGGGAAACGTGGTAAAAACATTCCTAAAAACTTAGCATTCGATTATATATTTGGTTACACAATCGGGAATGATATTACGGCGCGTGATTTACAAGATAAGCATAAACAGTTTTTCCTTGGTAAGAGTCTAGATGGTACTTGTCCATTAGGGCCATACCTTGTAACGAAAGATGAAATTCCAAATCCACAAAACTTAACTGTCGTAACAAAAGTAAATGACGAAGTGCGTCAAAATGGTTCGACAAAAGATATGATGTTCTCTGTTGAAGAATTAGTATCTACTTTATCTCAGCATGTAACATTAGAGCCAGGTGATGTTATTTTAACTGGTACACCAGCAGGAGTAGGTAAAGGCATGAATCCTCCTCAATTCCTGAAAGCGGGCGATACAGTGAAAGTATCGATTGAAGGAATTGGCACGCTTGTGAATACATTCGAATAATAGCTAGCTATTATATTACCTAAAACAAGGGAGCGAGAGGTGATTGACAGTTGAATAGAATTAACCTGATAACGTTGGGAGTTAAGGATATTAACTTGTCTTTAGCATTTTATAAGGATGGTTTAGGCTTCCAAACGTCAGTAAGTGACAATAGCCCTACAATCGTGTTTTTCAATAATTCTGGAACGAAACTTTCGTTATATCCAATAGAGGCGTTAACAAAAGATGTTAATGATCAGGAGCCGGAGCCGGTTAAAGGGTTCCCAGGTTTTACGCTTGCATATAATGCCAAGTCTGCTGAAGAAGTCGATGAAATGATGCAAATGGCAAAAAAGGCTGGAGGGGCAATTGTTAAATCACCCGAGCATGTGTTTTGGGGAGGTTATAGCGGTTACTTCACAGACCTTGATGGTTACTATTGGGAAGTAGCCTATTCAAAAGACTGGCGTTTTGATGAAAATGATATGCTAATTATTGAGTGAATTGTGAATTTCATATTAAAAGAACAATAGAAATACCGGTTAACATATTTGAAACCTATTACCACCTCATGATAGGATAGATGATGATAGAAAAATTATGAGGTGGGAAAACAAATGGATTTTTTAACAAACTCAACACATCTACACATTGCTACATGGGTAGTTGGTATTGTAATCTTTTTAATCGCTGCACTTAGTGGCAAGTCGTCTAAAGGATTACATATGGCATTACGTTTACTTTATATTTTAATTATCATTTCTGGTGGTGCACTATTCATCGAGGCGATGGGTTATGGTGAAGGTATGCTATATGGCTTTAAATTCATCGGTGGTATTTTAATAATCGGTATGATGGAAATGGTATTAGTGCGTCAAAAGAAAAACAAACCAACAGGTATGTTCTGGGGATTATTTGCGGTATTCTTATTCATCACAATGTTCCTAGGGTTTAAATTACAAATGGGTCTGAATTTCTTAGCATAAAGATTTGCAAAAAGTCGTGAAGTATTCGCTTCACGACTTTTTAGCTTTATTGGACACCTTTTTGTCGCAATTTGTTGGTCATTTAGGGGAAATGAATTGAAAAGATAGCGGTTACTATGATTTTTTTGGTAAAATGACGTTGGATTGTTTGAAAGAGAGGGAATGAAAGTGAAATTTAAAAAGTGGGTTAGTGTAACGGCTGCATCGATTTTGCTTGCCGCTTCATTTTTAGGCACAGCAACAACTGCAAGTGCAGATGAAGTGAAAGAAAGAACCATTGCAGATGAGAGTATATATGATTTATTAGTTGACCGTTTTTTTAATGGAGTAGGTACGAATGATTTTGATACAAATGCTAAAGATCCGACGAAATTTGCAGGTGGCGATTTTCAAGGGATGATAGATAAAATAGACTTCATCGGAGACATGGGCTTTAGTATTATTTCAATTGGATCGATTTTTTCAAATGAAAAATATGAGGGTTCTTTGCCGACAAGTTATACTGATATAGAAAAACATTTCGGTACTAAAAAAGAACTTAAAAAGGTTATTGAAACGTTTAATAAACGAAAAATGGAAATTATGATTGATTTCCCACTTAATAATGTAAGTGCAAATCATGAGTGGGCACAGGACAGTGCGAAAAAGGACTGGATTGCCTCTTCAAAAGATGGCATTGTGCAATGGGATTTAGCAAATAAAGATGTACAAGCCGCATTAATCGATGCAGCAACACAATTTGTATCTACATATGCAGTTGGTGGTGTGCGTTTAACTAACTTACAAGGGGCAGATACGGCATTTATCAATGACATGATTAAAGCACTTAAAGCCGAAAATAAAGAGCTTTATATTATTTCAAATGAAGAAAGTGACGCTAAATTTGATGCTATATTTGAAGCGGCAACGAACGGAATTTATCGTGATATTTTCAAAAATGTTGACCGTGATTCATCCAAATTATTAGAGCCTGTAGCTGGCGATCGACCTGCTCAAATTATGATGGATACACTAGATACGGAGCGTTTCACATTCCAAGCTACTAAAGAAGACATGTTCCAACCGACGCGTATGAAAATGGTGTTAGGCGCTATGTTTACTTTACCGGGGATACCGGTTATCCAATATGGTACTGAAATTGCCATGAGTGGTGAGTCCGCTCCGGATACACAACAGTTTTATAATTTTAAAGTTAATGAGGAATTAGTTGAATACGTAGGAGATCTACAAGTATTACGTAACCAATCAGAAACGCTTCGTACTGGGAAGTTTGAAGTCATTAAAAATGAAGATGGTTTACTTGCCTTTAAGCGTTCATCAAAAGATGAAACGTGGATTATTATGATTAATAATACAAGTAAAACGCAACGTGTAGATTTCACATTCGATGAGTTAGGTAAAGATAAAGAAATTAAAGGCACGCTCGAAAGTGAAATAATACGTGCCAATGATAAAGATGTATATCCAGTTATTTTGGATCGTGAAATGGTTGAAATTTATCAAGTAAAAGATGATACGGGCATTAATATGTCGTATGTCATTGCACTTGGTTTTGTGTACGTATTTTTCACAGTATTCGTCATTGTCATCATTAGACGTGGTAAAAAGCGTCGTCAACAGCAAGACATAGCAAAATAACGAAAATAATCCCCCTACTGAGCGCTCAAAAATTGCTTAGTAGGGGGATTATTTTATTGCTTAGCTGTGTAAGATTTATTGGCGAAGAAAATAGCAATTGTACCCGGTCCGACATGTGAGCCAATTACTGCACCAATCATCGTCGTATCGATTTCTTTTGGTGCTAATTTTGCTTGTATTAAAGATTTTACTTCTGCTGCTAAAGCGTCGTCATCGCTATGGCTAATGCCAACAACTTTATTTGAAAAATCCCCGCCACGCTCCTGCATAATATCTAACATACGAGCAATTGCCTTTTTACGACCACGTGATTTTTCAATCGGCACAAGCTTACCTTCATCAACATTTAGAATCGGCTTTATGCTAAGTAAACCACCTAAAAAAGCACTCGCTTTAGAAACACGTCCACCTTTTGCCAAATAGTCTAAATCTTCAACAGTAAATAAATGCTCCATTTGAGTGGAGAGGGAAGAGATTTGATGTGCGATCTCTTTGATAGTAAGACCTGCCTCGCGTAATCTTACAGCTTCTTTTACAAGTAAGCCATGCCCGAGTGAGGCACATTGCGAATCGATAATTGTTAGGTTAATATGTGGATATTCCTCCAGCAATTGATTGTGAATCATCATAGCTGTTCCGTACGTACCAGATAATTCAGAGGAGAAAGCAATATAGATGCCCTCCTCATTATTTTTCGCAAGCTTCTCAAAATGTGAAAGGAATAGCTCAGGTGATACTTGAGAAGTTTTTGGGTGAGCACCAGCTCGAATAGCATCGTAAATTTCTTTCGGTTCGATGGCGATAATATCATCATATTCGTTGCCGTTTAGTTGTACCCGCAAAGGGAATAAGGTGATGTCATGTTTTTCATAAAATGCTTTCGGTAAATCACAGCCACTATCAGTGAATATTTTCATTTACTCGACTCCCTTATTGTTAGTATTTACTTCCAATTAAAATGAAAAATGAACAGAAAGTCAATTGATGTTGGAAATAGTTTAAGAAAGTTTAAGACGTTCATTCAATAATTTAGCAATACCGTCTTCGTTGTTGGATAAAGTGATTTCGTTGGCAATACTTTTTAGTGAGGAAATGCCATTCCCCATCGCTACTCCAACACCTGCAAAATCAATCATTTCTAAATCATTGTCTTCATCTCCAAAAGCAATTATTCGCTCGCGTGGGATACCCATTTCTTTTGCGATATGTGAAATACCTACCGCTTTATTTAAGCCACGACGTACAATTTCAATAATGTGAAGCGGTGCGCCCCAACGACGATGGTCAATCATTTCAGCGTGGATATTGTGTAAGTGATCCCGAATTATGGGCACATTTAGTTCATTCGCCTGAATTAATAGACTTGTAGGATTGACTTGCAGGTGTGTATGAAGATTACCAAGTGTAACACGAGGATTCCCCATATTGAATATATTTAAAATACGGTCATCTGCCGTGTGAACATAAACATCATCTTTTACTTCTGCAATAATATTTTCATATTCATAGGAATGAACAGATTCAACGACATCATGAACAACACTTAAATCGATTGGTGTATGCAATGTTTTCCATGCAGCATTGGATGGGTTATGTACATATGCACCATTAAAGTTGACGATTGGTGTAGTTAGTCCTAACTCATGGTAATAAATATCACTTGCACGGTAAGGTCGGCCGGTTGCAATCATCACTTGATGCCCTTGTTCCTTTGCCTGTAACAGCGCTATTTTTGTCTTTATTGAAATAATTTTCTCATCAGTTAATAACGTTCCATCTAAATCTAAAACAATTAAATGTGGTTTCATCAATTAGAAACCCCCTTTCTCTCTATATAAATAGTATCTCTTTTGTCATCAATTCGTCAAAACTTTGTCACGTAGAAAATATTTTGCTAACATAGTAAGGTAAGCAAAGTGGGGAGTGGCGAAAATGATTGTGACTGAAGAAACATGGGGAACAATACCTTTGTTACATGTTCATACAATCGATATGAACGAACATACACCAGTAGTAATTTTTCTACATGGTTTTTTGAGTGCAAAGGAGCATAATCTACATTATGCTTATCAACTTGTGAAGAAAGGTATTCGAGTGATTTTGCCAGATGCTAAATTACATGGTGATCGAAGCGAAGCATTAAATGAGATGCAGCTAAATTTGCAATTTTGGGAAATCGTCTTACAATCTATTCATGAAGTTGAACAATTATATATGCATTTAAAAGAAAGTAAGCTATTTTCTAGTGGGAAAATTGGAATTGCAGGTACTTCAATGGGGGCCATTGTGACATCAGGCAGTTTGAAGCGATATGATTGGATTCACACAGCTGCAATTTGCATGGGGGCGCCAAATTTTGTTGAATTAGGACAATATCAATTGGATCGGCTAGAGGCGCAAGGATTGTCATGGCCAATGTCGGATGAGGAAATAGTTAAAAGTAATGCGTTACTAGCAAGTTACTCGATTGCTGAAACGCCTGAAAAGTTTGCGGGTAAACCTGTGCTTTTTTGGCATGGTAAGCAAGACGCTACAATACCGTTTAAAAATACATATACATTTTATTTGAAATTACGATCTTTTTACGAAAAACAACCTGAACTTCTAAATTTCATCGTGGACAATCAAGCAGGTCATTCAGTTTCACGAGAAGGTGTACTTGCAGCAACAAACTGGCTTGCACAGCATTTGGCAGAATAAGACGCATCTGCTATGATAAAGTTAACACTATATTGGAAGGGGAAATAAATATGGATCAAGATATGAAAGATAGTATGTTAGGCGTTTTAGAAAATGTAATTGACCCTGAGCTAGGCATTGATATTGTTAACTTAGGTTTAGTATATGATGTAGCGTTAGACGAAGAAGGGCAAGCTACTGTGACAATGACGTTAACGTCAATGGGATGTCCGATGGCGCCGGTTATTGTAGATCAAGTACAAACTGCTTTAGGTGAATTGCCAGAAGTAAAAAACACAACTGTCGATATTGTGTGGAACCCACCATGGTCGAGAGATAATATGTCACGCTATGCAAAAATTGCACTAGGTGTACGTTAATTTTACAAATAAAAGTCCTCGTTTGTTGCGATTTTTGCAAACGGGGACTTTTTTGCGTATAAAGTAACGTTCTGGCTGGAGTACTCTCTAAATTGGCGTGTTTATCGCTTTAGAAAAGGTCGAGGTGATGTAAGTCGCTCCAGTTGGTGCTGAGTTCGCTCGAGTTTGGATGTAAGTCGCTCCAGTTGGTGTAGAATTCGCTCGAGTTTGGATGTAAGTCGCTCCAGTTGGTGTAGAGTTCGTTCGAGTTTGGCGGTAAGTCGCTTCAGTTGAGGTCGAGATCGCTCTCGAAAGAAACTTTCACCAAAAAAAGGAGCGAATCATCAGTGATTCGCCCCTTTTTGAACTATGTCAATTAGCTTAGTCGATTCGACAAATGCTTAGTGGGCAATTGACGCAATCAATTTCATCTTTTAAAAACTGTAAATCATGTATTGTGATGTAGCCTTTATCAAAAGATAAGATGGCGTGCTTTTTTAAATCGTTTAGCATTCGATTAATCATTTCTCGACTTGTCGCACATAAATTAGCAATTTCTGAATTCGTTAAGGAAAAGTCGATTCGAATAGATCCGTCATCTAATGGCTTGCCATAAGTATTCGTTAGGCGAATTAATGTAGAGAAAAGTGCGCCTTTTTTGCCGTTTAAAACTAAATCACGTAACCGGCTTTGATGTTTTAAATTTTCAGTTTGAAGCCACTTTAGGTATTCAACTAATGTAGTTGGTTGCTCTGTTAATAAAAGCTCCAATGACTTTTTACTAAGTACATATAAATTAGCTTGTTCCAACACTTTCGCAGTGGAAGAATGATAAGTTAAATGGCAAAATAACGAGCCCTCTCCAATCATTGTATTGGAGCCGCAAATACGTATAGTGAGTTCTTTTCCACTTTCTGTTTCTTGGCTAATTTGAATAGTACCAGATTCAATAAGAAAAATTTCTTCTGCACGTTCTCCCTCAAGAAAAATCCGACTACCTTTTTCAGCTTTTACAAATAGGCCATTATTTTGGAAAAGTGAATGAATTTTATCTTGAAGTGTTTCCATTAATACCAATTCGCATCACATCCTTCTCTAAAGATTAGTCTGATTAATTAAAAAAAGGTAAGTTACAAGCAGTAACCCGTATCTATACTATTTATACCATTTTTTCAGCATATTGAAAGTGAATTTTGTATAATTAATATCCTTTCATCTAATTATATGTTTCTTGAGTGAATATTTTGCTGAGTATGAGCAAATGATGTAAAATTAAGTTAGTCAATAAAGGTCAAACTTTATTTTGCAGAGGAAGCTCCATTTGATGATAAAGGCAGCATCTATAGTTTGCAGGCAATGATCCGAAGTAAAATGAAAAAAGGAGAGATAAATTATGCAATTTAAACAACAAGATGATAAAAATCCGTTAGAGCAGTTTGGACGGAATTTAATAGAAGAAGTTCAAAATGGGAAAATGGACCCTGTAATTGGGCGTGATGAAGAAATTCGTAATGTTATTCGAATTTTATCACGTAAAACAAAAAATAATCCGGTATTAATAGGTGAGCCAGGTGTTGGGAAAACAGCGATTGTAGAAGGACTAGCTCAACGGATTGTAAAAGGTGATGTACCTGAGGGACTCAAAGATTGCATTCTGTATGAATTGGATATGAGTGCTTTAATAGCAGGAGCAAGCTACCGAGGGCAATTTGAGGAGCGTCTAAAAGGTGTGTTGAAAGAAGTTAAAGATGCAGAAGGGCGTATCATTTTATTTATCGATGAAATTCATACAATTGTTGGCGCTGGGAAAACAGATGGCGCAATGGATGCGGGTAATATGTTGAAGCCAATGCTTGCACGTGGGGAACTTCATTGTATTGGGGCGACTACTTTAGATGAATACCGTATGTATATTGAAAAGGACCCAGCTCTGGAGCGCCGCTTCCAACAAGTGTTAGTGAGGGAGCCTTCGATTGAAGATACTGTATCGATTTTACGTGGATTGAAGGAGCGTTTTGAACTCCATCATGCAGTGCGTATACATGACCATGCAATCGTTGCAGCGGCAGAACTGTCTAATCGTTATATTACGGAGCGTTTCTTACCCGACAAAGCAATTGATTTAATAGATGAAGCATGTGCGATGATTCGAACTGAAATTGATTCGATGCCACAAGAGTTAGATGTCGTAACAAGACGAATTATGCAACTGGAAATTGAAGAGCAAGCATTGAGGAAAGAAAAAGACGATGCGAGCAAAAAGCGTTTAGAGCAATTGCGAGTGGAGTTACAATCTTTAAAAACGTCTTCTGGAGGAATGCGTAAGCAGTGGGAGGCAGAAAAAGAAGCATTGCAAGGAATTCAGAAAAAACGTGAAGTACTTGATAAATATAGACGAGATTTAGATGATGCAGAAAGTAAATATGATTTAAACAAGGCAGCTGAGCTACGACATGGTAAAATTCCTTCTTTGGAAAAAAATATTCAAGAATTAGAAAAGCACTTAGAAAATGGAGCGGAATCACGTATTTTACGTGAGGAAGTGACGGCTGAAGAAATCGCTTCTATCGTTTCAAGATGGACAGGTGTTCCTGTTACAAAGCTTGTTGAAGGGGAACGGGAAAAATTACTGCGCTTAAAGGATACGTTGCATGAACGTGTTGTTGGGCAAGACAACGCAGTGCAATTAGTAACAGAAGCGGTTTGGCGTGCGCGTGCAGGCATTAAAGATCCTCACCGTCCAATTGGTTCGTTTTTATTCCTTGGGCCAACAGGTGTAGGGAAAACGGAACTTGCAAAAGCTCTTGCAGCGCAGTTATTTGATTCGGAAGATCATTTCATACGTATTGATATGAGTGAGTATATGGAAAAACACAGTGTATCACGCCTAGTAGGTGCACCTCCTGGTTATGTCGGCTATGAAGAAGGTGGTCAGCTAACGGAGGCAGTACGTCGAAATCCTTATTCAGTTGTTTTACTCGATGAAATTGAAAAAGCGCATCCAGATGTGGCCAATATTTTGTTGCAAATTTTAGATGATGGGCGAATTACGGATAGCCAAGGTCGAATGGTGAATTTTACAAATACGGTTGTGATTTTAACTTCTAACATTGGCTCGAGTTATTTAATGGAAGCTTCAAAAGGTGAAGAGCAGGCTGTCGAACAATTAGTGATGGCAGCACTTCATCAGCACTTTAAGCCGGAGTTATTAAATCGCTTGGATGATATTATTTTTTTCCATGGACTAACAGAAGAGCATTTCTATTCAATTTCCTGGAAATATGTTGAGCAACTTATAAAGCGTGTAGCTGAGCAGGAAATTGCTTTGCAAGTTGAAGATGAAGTTATTCATTGGATAGTAGAGCAAGGGGCAGACCCGCAATTTGGTGCTCGCCCATTGAAACGCTTTGTTCAACGATATATTGAAACAGCTGTAGCGAAAGAACTTTTAAAGGGAGATGTTTTACCTGGAGAAAAGCTAACTGTCAAAATGGATGATGGATCATGTGTGATCAGTAAATAAAAAAATGCAGTTTCGTTTATTGACGAAACTGCATTTTTTTACTTGATTATTGTTGGTGAGTTGCTTCTGGTGTTGCTTCGTTAGGAATAATAGCACCAACGACGAAAATTAATACTGAGAATACTACAGAAATAATCACGCCTACTTGGAAGTGGAAGTCTGCACCAAGAACAGAGCTTACTACGTAATTTAACATTGAAATTAGTAGGAATGACCAAAAGAATGTAATGATATATTGCATTGATTTCACCTCTACGGAACTTATTAAAAAACTTTAGCTTTTACTACTTATACATTATCATATCATAACATAAATCGAAAAAAAAAGTATCTTTTTCAGCAATCGTTATGAAATTGTCACATCATTTACTGCTTGTTATCGTCAACAATTATAATTGTTGCAAAAGGAGTCTGCCTGTAGCGAAGTGTTGTAAGTGAATTTATTGGGAATTTGTTTTTCTTTAAATTCAGAATTGATTAAACTTACAGTGAATTTACTTAAAAAGCGAACAAAACTATTGTTTTTAAAATGAATGATTGATAATATGAAAAGAATTATAGTGGAAAACCATTCAGCATTTAGAAGTCAATTTAGCAGAGACGCAATTGACGATTGGCTATTTTCTTATAGTCAAATACATCTTAGAGGAGCATCAGCAATGCAAAATAAAATACCGTTTTCTACGTATGCAGTAATTGGTACGATGTTATTTGGGCTTTTTTTTGGCGCAGGTAATTTAATTTTTCCAATCCAGCTGGGTCAATTAGCTGGGACAAACTTTTGGTTCGCTTTAATCGGCTTTTTAGTGACGGCGATTGGTTTACCGTTTCTCGGTATTTTAGCGATTGGTTTATCAGGTAGTAATGGTTTGCGCGATTTAGCGAGCCGAGTTCATCCAGTATACGGCGTTGTTTTCTCATTAGCGCTGTATTTGACAATTGGTCCGTTTTTTGCGATTCCACGTACGGCTACAGTGCCGTTTACTGTTGGATTTGAACCATTTATTCAACCACAATATACAACGATGTTACTAGCAGTTTTTAGCTTTGTGTTTTTTGCAGTTGTTTATTATTTCTCATTAAATCCTGCAAAAGTAATGGATTATATCGGGAAATACTTAACGCCAACATTTCTTATTTTCCTATTTGTATTAATCATTACAAGTATACTTTCACCGATGGGAAGTTTCCAACAACCAGTAGGTGATTACATCGAATCATCCTTTATGACAGGCTTTAAAGAAGGCTACAATACAATGGATGCACTTGCGTCATTGGCATTCGGAATTGTTGTCATTAATGCCATTAAAAGCTCAGGTATTACAGATCGTAAAGAAATTGCCAAAGCTACTTGGAAATCAGGTATTTTTGCTATGGCACTAATGATGCTTATTTACGCTTTAATTACATATATGGGTGCATCGAGCCTTGAGGCAATAGGTACATTTGAGAATGGGGGCTTAATATTTGCTGCTGTAGCGAAATATTACTTCGGGCCTTTCGGTGGCATTTTATTAGCTATAATTATAGTACTCGCTTGTTTGAAAACAAGTATTGGTTTAATCACTTCTTGTAGTGAATTTTTCCATGAAGTATTCCCGAAAGTAAGTTATAAATGGTTTGTATTGATCTTATGCCTTGTTTCTTTTACAATTGCAAACTTCGGCTTAAGCAATATTATTAAATTTGCTGTTCCAGTTTTAATGTTCTTATATCCACTTGCGATTGTCTTAATTTTACTAGCATTAAGCTCATCTCTATTTGAAAACAAGCAGAGTGTCTATGCAGTAGCAATATTCTTTACATTATTTGTTAGTGTCATTGATGGTTATAAGGCATTAGTCATTAATATTCCAGGAATGAAGTTACAGTTTTTTGAAATTATCGAAAATACCTATTCGCTAATATTGCCTTTCTATAGTATCGGTTTAGGCTGGATTTTACCGGCGCTTATAGGTGCAATAATCGGTTACGTATTACCTTCAACAAAAAAAGTACGATAAAATAAATGGCTCTACAGTATAATCTGCACTTGACAGCACATTCCACTGCAGGCGGACGCTTTCCGCGGGGCGAGCGACGAGCCTCCTCCAGGCCAACACGAAGTTGGTCATGAAGCCGTTGCCACATGGATGTGGCGCATTTAGGCTTCGTTCCTCTTTCGCTTCGTGCGGACAGGATGTTGGTCACGAAGGCGTTGTCACAGGACGTGACGCTTTTCGTTCCACGTGCTTACATTTTGTAGACTTCTTTTAAGTCAAGTACATGTTTTGGCAATGAGCCGATAATTTATAGCCATTTTTCAACTTGATAAAGATGCAAAAAAATGAGCAAAAAGTAAAATACCCGGTATAAATCCCAAATGTGATTTATACCGGGTATATCATTGTCTGCTCAGTGAATCATAAAATTGCGTGTTATGAACGTAGGGATAATTAATTGGAAATTAAATTAAAACTTACGTTTACGTGCAGCTTCTGATTTCTTTTTACGCTTAACGCTAGGTTTTTCGTAAAACTCGCGCTTTCTAACTTCTTGAATTGTACCACTTTTTGATACAGTACGTTTGAAGCGGCGAAGAGCATCTTCAAGCGATTCGTTTTTGCGAACGACAGTTTTTGACATCTCTTTTTCCCTCCCTCCGAACACACGTCAATACCAACAAAGGTTATGCGCCTATTGCTGTGTACTAAAGAATTATAACTTAATGTCCAAAATTGGTCAATAGAAAGTATTCGATTTAATAGTTAGAATCTGAAATTAAACCATTCATAATCGCTACGCCCGAACTTGCACCAATTCGAGTAGCTCCAGCTGTCACCATTTTTTGCATGTCTTCAAGGCTACGAACGCCTCCAGATGCTTTTACACCAATAGTTGGTCCAACTGTTTTACGCATTAACGTAATATCTTCAACCGTCGCTCCACCTGTAGAAAAACCAGTAGAAGTTTTTACAAAATCAGCACCTGCCGCAACAGCTAATTCACATGCTTTTACTTTTTCTTGATCAGTTAATAAACAAGTTTCCATAATCACTTTCACTAAAGTGCCATTAGCCGCTTCAACAACCGCAGCAATATCAGACTGGACTAAGTCATCATTGCCCTCTTTTAATGCACCAATATTTAATACCATATCAATTTCAGTCGCACCGTTTGCAATAGCATCCTTTGTTTCAAACGCTTTTGTTGCTGAAGTTGATGCACCTAAAGGAAAACCAATAACAGTACAAACTTTTACGTCAGTCCCTTGTAATAAGTCGCTGCTTGTCTTTACCCATGTAGGATTTACACAGACAGATGCAAAGTTAAATTCTTTTGCCTCAGCACAAATTTTTTCAATTTGCTCTCTTGTAGCCTCTGCCTTAAGTAATGTGTGATCAATCATTGCCGCATAATTTTGTGTCATTTATAAAACTCCTTCAAAATCAAAGTTGTACGTACCTCTTTTATCATACCATTTACTAGACATTTCTACTAGCGCATCCATTTCAAAGAAAGCGATTTACAGCCCCGACCTGCATTATTCACTACTATTTGTGATTTATTGATCGCCTTTATCTATTTATTCACCATGAATCACGATTTATTCACCATGAATTCAAATTTAATGACATTCTACCTTACATGCGTACTGTCATTACGATTAAACAGAAAAAAACAGCAAACACTGTGATGTGCTTACTGTTTAGTACATGCTTATTTAATTGCGAATAGCTTCTTCTAACACGCGCACGAATTGTCCTTGTGAGTGTGGATAGCCTGCCTTCGTAATTTTCACTTTAACGATTTGGCCAATTAAGTTTTCTGGTCCTTCAAAGACAACCTTTAAATAGTTATCTGTGTAACCAGTTAACAGTCCCGTATTTTCCTCAGATTGAACAAATTCTTCTGGAATGACTTCTAATACTTCATCTTCGAATCGAGATGCATATTCTTTTGCTAATTGATCGTTTAAAGCGATTAATCGGTGCACACGCTCGTTTTTAATACCTTCATCAATTTGGTCATCCATACGTGCTGCTGGCGTACCTGTACGTGGTGAGAATGGGAATACATGAAGCTCAGAAAACTTATGGTCACGAATAAAATTATAAGTTTCCATAAACTCCTCTTCCGTTTCACCTGGGAAGCCTACGATAACGTCTGAAGTTACAGCTAAGTTTGGTAATGCTTCTGCAAGACGCGTAATACGCTCACCGAAAAATGCCATCGTATACTTACGACGCATACGTTTTAACACTGTATCTGAGCCCGATTGAATCGGAATGTGTAAATGATTCACAACGATTTTCGACTCACGTAGCACTTCAATTACTTCATCCGTTAACTGACTTGCTTCGATTGAAGATATACGAAGACGTTTTAAACCTTTTACTTGTGATTCTAAATCACGAAGAAGTTGTGCTAGATTATAGTCTTTTAAGTCTTGACCATAACCACCTGTATGAATACCTGTTAGAACAATCTCAAGATAGCCAGCATCTACTAATTGCTGTGCTTGATGGATTACTTCTTGTGGATCACGAGAACGCATTAAACCACGTGCCCACGGGATTATACAGAAAGTACAGAAGTTATTACAACCTTCTTGTATTTTTAGAGATGCACGTGTGCGGTCTGTAAATGCTGGTACATCTAACTCCTCATATACACGGTTTTTCATAATATTACGAACAGCATTAATTGGCTGACGTTCCTCACGATATTGCTCAATATAGCCTAGTAATTTTGTGCGATCTTGTGTACCAACAACAATATCAACACCCGGTATCGCCATAATCTCAGCTGGTGATGTTTGGGCATAACAACCTGTCACACAAATTACTGCATCTGGATTTTGACGAACTGCACGACGAATTACTTGACGTGATTTTTTATCGCCCGTATTCGTTACTGTACATGTATTAATAACATAAACGTCAGATTGATGATCAAATTCTGTACGTTCATATCCTTGCTCTTTAAACAGCTGCCAAATCGCCTCTGTTTCGTAGTGATTCACTTTACAACCTAATGTGTGAAAAGCCACTTTTGACAAGGCTAAACACCTCTTTCATTCAAATTCATATGATATTGCAGAGAGCACATATAATGGCGCTGTTTCTGCACGTAAAATTCTTGGTCCTAGCGACATTGTTTGCGCACCCAATTGCAGAAGTGAATCCGCTTCCTTACGCGCAATTCCACCTTCTGGACCGAAGATTATTAGTATTGATTTCGATTTCTTATCATACACGTTTTTCAGCTTATCCGCAAATCTTGTGCGTGTTTCTTGCTTTGCGTCTTCTTCATCCGCTATAAAAATAGCATCATAATTTGCAACCATATTCATAAGCTGTTTAAAACTTACTGGCTCATGAATATGGGGTATATGAGTACGGTGTGATTGCTCAGCTGCCTCTTTCGCAATTTTTTGCAGACGTTCCTGTTTTTTTGCACCCTTTTTCGCATCCCACTTGACGATTGAACGTTCCGCTTCAAATGGTAAAAGCGCATACATGCCTAGTTCCGTTGCCTTTTGTGTAATCAACTCTAGCTTATCACCTTTCGGCAACCCGCACGCTACGGTTACTTGTACCGGAAGCTCTGGTGAAGGGATTTCTCGCCCAACTCGTTCAATTTGAACGTCATCGCCATCAAACCCTGTAATTTTGCAAATATGCGCTTTATTTTGTGCGACAACGATAATTTCTTCGCCCTCTTTCATACGCATCACACGTGTAATATGACGAGCATCCTCGCCGGTAATACACGCTTTTTCGAGCAATGACTCGATAAAATATCTTTGCACTGTCATTCCCCTCCTTTATGTATGAATGGTTTACTACTTTCTTTGTCTCATCAGTATCTTCTAGGGATTGATTTCCGTTCCGACTGTGCGCTTTCCTGGGGGCGTCCAATGAGCCGCTTCACTCTCTATGCTCGCTCCAGGGTCTCGGGCCAACACGATGTTGGTCACAAAGGCGTTGTCACAGGATGTGACGCCTTTAGCCTTTGTTCCTTTATTCGCTAATCCCCCAGGAGTCGCACAGCCTCCACTACAATCTATCGTCATTATTTAATCAATTCCTTACTTAAGAATCTGTCCTATTTGTAGTGGTGCGTCAATCTTTTTCCCTACGAATACAACACACTTTGCAAGTGATTGCTCAATTTTCATTGGCCCTTCTATTTATTATAGTGACTCTGCGTTCCAGGCGGCGAATTCTGCGGGAGCAGCACGAGCGGAAAGAGGGCACCGAAAAACTCTAAAACGGAATTATTTCATAGTAATTATTTGCGAAGTATTCATTTCATATGCAAGGATTTAGCGCGGCGGCGTGAGACTCCTGCGGGATTAGCGAGACAGGTGAGACCCCGCACGAAGCGAAGCGTAGGAGGAGGCTCACCGCTCGCCCCGCGGAAAGCGAACGCCAGAGCGCTAAATCCAATACGCAAATTTTTATTAGATACTTTATGTGAAATTTACTTTTTCAGTGCCCTCGAACGGAAAGTCACGGGATCGTAGAGACACTTGTAAAGAACTTATACTTTCTTGTAAGAAAAGCGAGTAGACCACGCTACTCACCATTAAATTATACTTTTTGAATATAGAAGCTATATATACCCGCTTCTTCTTTTTGATCTATAATTGTGTGCCCACCTGCTTTAGTCCATGCAGCAAAGTCACTTAAAGCACCTTTGTCAGTGGCGAATACTTCAAGTACCTCACCAGAATTAATCGTATCCATAGCTTTCTTTGTTCTCACGATTGGCATTGGACAAGCTAAGCCTTTTGCGTCTAACGATTTTGTAATGTTCATTATTGTTTCCTCTTTTCTTCTACTATTTGAATGTTATTATCGTACTGCACAACGATTGGGCCCGATTTCCATTTCCGTCTGTTCTTCATCAGATGGTGTAATTTTCCCCATATTGACATGACGAATTTCTTGGTAAGCATTTGGTTGTGGCGGTAGATTATCCGTCACCATTGAACGGAATACTTCCTCATCCTCCACATTTAAACCATGGTTTTCGGCGAATAAATCACCTAAACGTTTTGCTACTGTCCCGCCTTCATTTAACTCTTCAATAATCATGAAGTGCGCTGGTAAAACAATTAAATCTTCCGCTAATGTACGGTAACGCTTGTATAACGTTTCGCGTAGATCACCTACCCAATCGTCTGCTAAGCCCGCTAAATCTGGACGACCGATTGAATCGATAAATAGAATGTCCCCTGTTAATAAATACTTACTATCTACAACGAATGATGTTGAACCAATTGTGTGACCTGGAGAGTAAAGAGCTCCTACATCGATTTTTGAAGCACCGATTTGTACTGTTAAACCGTCTTCTAATTTTGTATAATCAAATACAACTTCCTCTGCATCTTTTTCAGGTAAGTAATACGTAGCACCTGTTGCCGCTGCAATATGACGACCGCCAGAAATATGATCCGCGTGTAAATGTGTATCAAATACATGTGAGATTTTCACGTTTTTCTCTTCAGCAAACTTTGTGAATACTTCCGTGAAACGAACAGCATCGATTAACGCTGCTTCCCCTTCAGAAAGAATCATGTAAGAAAGACAGCCTTTACCTAAGCGTACGAATTGGTATAACTCTCCACCGTTTGCTAAATCCCCTACTTTAATTGGTTCTAAATACATAGACCACGTTTTCATGCCACCTTCAAGATAACCAACTTCGCGACCTTCTTCTGATAGCATTTCTGCCACCATGACTGATGAACCTTCTTTTGCACATACGACTAATACATCTTTGTCTGTAGGAATTTCAGGCAAAATTTCTTCAACACCATCCAATAATTCGAAATATGGAATGTTAAAGTACTCAAATTTATGACCATCAATTTTCCAATCTTCAAATGCATCTGCATTTCGTACATCTAAGATAAATAATTCTTTATTATCGATTACTTTATGAGCAACGTCTGCTGCTGTCCATTTTTTTACTGCCATTCCCCACTACCCCCTTAGGTATTGTTTTTTATATTTTTTTACAGCAGGGATTTCCCTACTGTAACTACATGTATTTATAGCGCTCTCTTCTTAAACACTCTTTGTTAAATCGCCGTTCCAAGACGTCATGCCTGGCAAGACATTATATACTTTTGTGAAACCTATTGCTGCTAGCTTTTGTGCTGCCATGTCACTGCGTGTACCAGTACGGCAAATGACGTAAATTTCTTGCTCTTGCTGCAATTCATTTATGCGAATTTCTAACTCACCCATTGGGATTGATTTTGCTCCTGCAATGTGACCAAAAGCGTACTCAGCTACTTCACGTACATCTAAAATTAAGCCGCCCCCGTTCGCTACACGCGTCAAAATTTCTTCATTTTGAATTGTTTGTTCATACGTTTGTTCAACCTCTGTATCACTTGAACATTTGCGAATATAATGCGTTAACACATTACCTTCTTCTATTGTACCAATATACTGATGACCGACCGTTTGAGACCAGGCTGCTAAATCCGCCTTCGAGCCTTTGTCTGTTGCCTGAATTTCTAATACTTGCCCTCCTTCTAGTCCATTCATCGCTTTTTTCGTTTTTACGATTGGCATCGGACAAGCTAAACCTTTTGCATCTAATTGAACATCCGCTTTAATCATTTTATTACCTCCATACCTAAAAGGGTATTATTTTACCATCCGGTCAGACTTTCCTTTTAAATAAATAGGTTGACCGTGCCCTCTTCTGCATCTGCTAAATAAGCGGCTACCCCTGCGTATTCAATACCATCAAGTAATTCCTCTTGTTGTAACCCTAGCAAATCCATTGTCATCGTACATGTGACAAGCTTAATATCCTGCTCTTGTGCCATTTCAACTAGCTGTGTAAGTGTGAGCGCATTATGTTTCTTCATGACATGCTTAATCATTTTTGGACCCATGCCCAGCATTTGCATTTTTGACAAACCTAGCTTTTCAGCACCCTGCGGCATCATTTTCGCAAACATTTTTTCTAAGAAGCCTTTTTTCACATTGACTGGCTCTTGCTTACGAAGTGCATTTATACCCCAAAATGTGTGAAAAATTGTTACTTCATGATCGTAGGCAGCTGCCCCGTTCGCAATAATGTAGGCCGCCATCGCTTTATCGTAATCTCCACTGAATAAAACAATGGTCGTTCGTTTCTTTTTCATCTCAACTCTCCTTATACCACTAAGGGTATTATTTTATCAAAAAATATATAGTCGTTACTCTCAACGACCTTCACTATCCCGCACTCAACTTCTAATTCAGTTACAACCTGTTACGATTTAACTCACTTACAAAACTTATAATATACCCCTATAGGTATGTTGTCAACACATTAACTTTCGCTTTTTTGCTGAATGAACGTAAAAAAACACCTCCGCATTGATTTTTCAGGTTTAGATACCTGTAATTCAATGAAAGATGTTTCCTCGTCTTCTCTAATAGATTGCATGTTATTTATCCAGTTATGCGATACCGCTTCCCTCGGTCAATCCATGCTTCACCGCATAGAGAGCTGCCTGTGTACGATCCTGTACTTGTAGCTTTGTGAATATATTCGAGATATGTGTTTTCACTGTTTTCTCGGTAACAAATAGTGACGAGGCAATTTCACGATTACTTTTGCCCTTTGTGAGTTCAGCCAAAACATCTTGTTCACGAGGTGTTAATGGGTTTATATTATGCGGTGCATGCTCTGCTTCATGGCGATTTTGTTCAAGTGTTGTTGTTGCCTCAGGGTGAATTGTATTTTCGCCACGCATAATTCTTCGGATTGATAATACGAGCTCGTCTGGCTCAATATCTTTTAACTGATAGCCTGCTGCACCGGCCTCCATCGCTGGTACGACATGATCTCGATCCGAAAAGCTTGTTAGCATTAAAATTTCGATTTGAGGAAGTTTCGATTTAATGCGCCTTGTAGCTTGAATGCCATCCATCTCAGGCATCACTAAGTCCATTAAAATAATATCTGGCTGTGCACTTTCTGCGAGTTCAATCGCCTCTAATCCATTTTTTGCCTCACCAACTACCTCTATATCCTTTTGTGTTTTCAAGAAAAATAATAAGCCCCGACGGACCACATGATGATCGTCTGCAATTAATACACGTATCATTTTTTGTCCCCCTTAATATGGTAAACGGATTAATAATTCCGTTCCTTTGCCAATTTCACTCACCCAATCTGCCGTGCCTCCAACTGATTTTACACGGTCTTTAATCGACTGTAGCCCCATCGATAATAGCTTGGCATTTTTATCGATAACAAAGCCACGACCTTCATCACGAATTACGAGTAAAATATCTGTCGCTGTCACGGTAATATAAAGGGAGGCTTCTGTTACCCCTGCATGACGGCGCACATTATTCAGTGCCTCCTGTGCTACGCGAAATAACGTTTCCTCAATGCGGGATGGGAATTGCAATACACCCGAAACCGTGATCTGTAATTTCAACCCAAGCATTTCCGCATACACTTTAATTGCTTCTAATAAGCCATTTTCCAAACCCTTTGGACGTAGCTGCCAAATTAACGCGCGCATTTCCGTTAATGCATCTTGCGTTAAATGCTGAATTTCTTTAAATGTTTCTTTAACGTCAGGATCTTCGCTCATTTCAATACCAGCTCTAGCTGTTAGCGTCACCGAAAATAGCAACTGATTCACTGAATCATGTAAATCCCGCGCTAAACGATTCCGCTCTTTTACAAGTGCCATTTCCTGCTCTTGCTTTGTTAATAAAATTCGTTTAATAGCCGAACCCATTTGAAAGGCAACCGACTCAAGCAATGCGAGCTCTTCTTTTGAAAAACTTATCGTATCTTTCGATGCCACATTCAATACACCAAAACGTTCCTGTCCTGATTGAAGTGGCACTGTCGCGTGATGTGTAATACCCGCATGGTCGCCAACATTCGCTGCAATTGCACTTTCGATGCGCTGACATTCTATAATATTAGAAGCCTTTTTCAATTCCTCATTACGGTAGCGGGATACACACCAGCAACCGCCTCTTTGTAAATAGTGACAACTTCTATGTTCAAGTGCCTCTGGCAAATTTTCATGAACGACCAGTTCTGCTCGCCCTTTTTCATCAATAAAAAAAACCCAGCCTGTTTCAAAATTTGTTCCATGTAAAAATTTCACGAGCGCCCCTTGTAGCATCGCGATAATTTCTGTTTCTTCATTTAATAGTTCAGCAATTTCTTTTAAAATACTGATATTCGAATGTTCCGCTTCTTTCACAAAAACACCTCTTTTTCTCGGCATTTATTACTTCTATCATATCATTTCCTACCCATTTCGTATGGTGAAAGCCGTTCATACTTTTGACTGATTTGTATGAGTAATCAAACTGCTAGACACAGCTAGATATAAGTAGATGAAAACAATTTACTTCTAAATCGATAACAACTATAATCGAACAAGTAATGCTTTTCTATTAAAAGGAGATTTACACATGACTAAGAAAGTGGAAAATAGCTTATTATTTATTTGGGTCGTCTCACTCGTTGCGACATTAGGCTCTTTATACTTTTCAGAAATTCGACATTATGAACCTTGTAAACTATGTTGGCAACAAAGAATTTTAATGTATCCGATTGTTATTATTACAACAATCGCTTATATTCAAAAAAATGCACGCATCGCTCTTACTACAGCCGTTTTTGCTTGTATTGGTGGCGGCTTTTCTCTTTATCATTACAGTATCCAAAAGTTTAAGTTTTTAACCGAGGCTGCTCCTTCTTGTGGTACAGTTTCATGTACGGGACAATACATTAATTGGTTAGGATTTATTACAATCCCATTTCTAGCATTAGTCGCTTTCACCCTAATTGCTGGGGCTAGCTTTTATCTTATGAAAGCTGCAAAAGAAGTAAAATAATAAATGAAAGACCGTGTTCTACATGACGAATGCGGTCTTTTTTTACGGAGGAAATATTATGTTTCAATATGAAATAGCTCAAAATAATTTAACTGTCGAACAACTACTTCGTACAGAATGGCGTCTTGGTAAAAAGCTTGTGCACGAATTACGGATGGCGAAGGCTGTTACTACTACGGATGGCGAACCTGTTCTTTGGAACGACCCACTCAGCGCAGGCACTAAAGTAAATTTCGCTTTCCCAACGCCAGCTTCAAGTTACAAGCCAACACCTGTTTGTGCAATTGATGTTGTTTACGAAGATGACCATTGCCTTATCGTTTCTAAACCAAAGGGCATGTCTACGCATCCAAATGATGAACGTGATACACATACTTGCATGAATCATGTAATGGCGCATATTCAAGAAAACGGCGGCGTTTATGCTGAACATGTTCACAGACTAGATCAAGGCACAGAAGGTTTACTCCTTGTCGCTAAGCATCCACTAGCTAAATCTATTTTTGATCGCATGATTGAAGAAAAATCGATTATCCGAACATACGCAGCAGAAGTTCAAGGTAACATCCGTGCTACAACTGGCACGATTTCAGAGTCAATCGGAAAGGACCGACACCATGCTACACGTCGTATGGTTTCTCACACTGGTCAAAGTGCTGTTACACATTTTGAAGTTGTAGCTCGTTACAAACATTCATGTATGGTTCACTTAATATTAGAAACGGGTCGTACACATCAAATCCGTGTGCATATGACGCATTTAGGTCATCCAATTATCGGTGATACAATGTACGGCGCTCGTGAAACAGCAAGTGATGATTATGAATTACATGCCATTCAACTAGAATTTGATCACCCCTTCTTGAACGAACGTATCGTTGTAAAAGACGAAGCGAAATAGTTATTCAAACAAAAAGTATGCTAAGTTTTCTAGCATACTTTTTTCACGTTTGAAACAAACCTTATACTTCACAGCAAATTAATAGTTTTTACATGCCATATATTATTGATAGTATATTCCCCCTCTCTCTTTACTCTTATCTTATTTTTTTACATTAAAATATCATTTCCCATCTTATTAGACAATGACTGCCTATTTTTTTCGTGATAAAATAAGAGGGAATTGTCTGTCAACTTATAGATGTGAGGGAGGAATTATTATTATGAAATGGGTTAAAAGCGTTGCAGCTACAACTTTAGTTGCTAGTTTACTAGCTGGTCCAAGTTTTCAAACTGTACAAGCTGAAAGTGTTTCCAATACAACTTCCAAAGACGGTTACAAATTAACAATTCTACACTCTAATGACACACACGCCAATGTAGAGGCTGCCCCGCAGCGCGCTACAAAAGTAAAACAACTACGTGCTGACAACAAAAACTCACTTCTTTTAGATGCCGGTGATGTATTTTCTGGCACTCTTTACTTCAACCAATTTACTGGTGAAGTAGATATGAAGCTTATGAACTTAATGGGCTACGACGCGATGGTATTCGGTAATCATGAGTTCGATTTAGGGTCAAGCCCTGAAGGACATGCAGCACTTACTAAATTCATCAAAGGCGCTAAATTCCCGCTGCTAGGTAGTAATATCGATTTTTCAGATGATAAGCTATTCGATGGATTACAATCTAAAACAGTAACTAAAGATATTAAAAATAGCCAAATTTATAACGGTATCATTAAAGAAATTGATGGCGAAAAAGTAGGTATTTTCGGCTTAACAACAGAAGAAACACCTACTATTTCAAGCACTGGCGCTATAAAATTTTCTAACTACATCGAATCTGCTAAAAAAACAGTAGCAGATTTTGAAAAAGCTGGCGTTAATAAAATCGTAGCGCTTACGCATATCGGATTTGATGATTCTAAGGATTTTGATAATGATCAATTACTAGCGTCAGCTGTAGAAGGTATTGATGTTATTGTCGGTGGGCATACACACACAAAACTAACAAAAGCAGTTGAAG
>JAVWKG010000013.1:0-41690 GCA_036638655.1 Lysinibacillus sp.
AATTCGGTTGAGTCATACTAATAACCTCCCGCCTTTGAATTCATTTTCTTACATTGTAACATAGAATATTTTTTATTTGACGATTAAACTTACTAATGGTAAGATTCTATTTATCAACTTACCTTAAGTAAGTTTTAGGAGGAAATACAATGACAACAACAACTAAAGATTTATATACAATTATGCAGGAAAGAAAATCTGTGCGTAGATACGACCCTACTTTTAAAATGACGCAAGCACAACTTGAGGAAATCCTTACAGAAGCTACTAGTGCACCATCTTCAAGTAACCTACAACCATGGCGTTTCATCGTTATTCAAGATGACGCTACGAAAAAAGAACTTCGTGCAATTGCCAACAACCAAGAACAAATCGAAACATCTTCAGCAGTTATTGCCGTTTTAGGTGATGCTGAAATGTACAAAAACGTAGAAAAAATCTACACGCAAAACGTAACTGAAGGTCATATGGGCGAAGAGCAAAAGAATATCACAATTAGCAATACACATCGCATGTACCCTGCTGCTCCACTAGCATTAAGACAAAATATTGCTTCTTTTGATGCAGGTCTTATTTCAATGCAACTAATGCTTATTGCAAAAGAAAAAGGCTTTGATACGGTAACAATGGGTGGCTTTGACAAAGTGAAATTTGCGGAGCGATTTGAATTACCAGAAAATCAATTCCCTATCGTACTTATCGCTATCGGTAAAGCAGCAGCACCAGCATTTGGCTCATCACGTTTACCATTAGAAGATATTGCTCGTTTTATCTAAATCATTGGCGATTACAAAAGCAGCAGAATCACATAGGATTCTGCTGCTTTTTTTCTAATTTATTCAATCAGACATCCCTTTCTTATAAATGTAAATTTATAAGCGCGACTTGTGGGATATTGCCAAAACGAAAGGGTAATTTGGTATTACCAATCCCTGTATTGACATATAGATTGGGGATTGTGCTCCCGGACAGTGTGTACCAGCCCTTTACATAGTCCTCGGCCAACGCTGTAGTAGCAAGAGGTCCAATAAAAGGTAGATTAACTTGTCCACCATGGCTATGACCTGCCAAAACTAAGGTATGATTCGTAAGTTCAAACTGTTGCGCTACATCTGGTTCATGGAGTAATACAAGTGTATTCTGGTTGCGTGAAAGCACCTCATTCACACCGGCTATATCAGGCGTACCGAGAAGTGCATCATCTAATCCATATAAGAGCAGCTCTTTTCCATTTGCAAAAGTAACTGTCGTTTCCTCATTTTGTAGGAGCGTGAAATCAGCGTCAGCCAGTAGGCGCTCGTAATGTCGTATCATACCGCCACCCACATCCCGATTACCATATACCGAAAATTTCCCGTATGGTGCTTCCATTTCTTTCAACAGTAAGATAATTTCTTGGATTTCCGCTTCTGTTGCACCCATATCAAATAAATCACCTGTAAAGACAATCATATCAGGCTTTTGTTTGTTAACTTTCTTAACAACCTTTTCGAACTGATCCATACTAAAAAATTCCCCTATTTGCGTATCAGTAAAATGAGCAATTTTTATAGGTGTCTCTTTTTCCTCGTTCTGCGTAACGTATGAAAAATCATGCGACTTCACTGTTAATAACTTTGATTCGATATATGTTGCATAAACAAAAACAATTACTCCTACTGCAACTAATAGAAGTAAAAACTTAAAAAATTTCCGCATTCTCATTCCCCTACTACTGTGCATTTTATATTATTGTAATCATTGAATGTTACAACTGTGTCACAACCCAATGAATGATACAAATAATTTGACCATTAAATTCACATACTAAAAGAGGATATCGCCTCAAGACGGTGGAGTTAGACCACACGTTTGGAAATTAAAACAATAACAATGTTACATATAAGCCAACCAATGTAATGAAAAGAATTGGCAATGTTAATATGATTCCTGTTTTAAAATAAGTTGCCCATGAAATTTTCACACCTTTTTGAGATAACACATACAACCAGACTAATGTGGCAAGTGAGCCAATAGGCGTGATTTTCGGACCTAAATCTGAACCAATGACATTCGCATAAATTAACGCTTCACGCAGCACACCACTCGTGTTTGTCTCAGCAATCGCTAACGCATCAATCATCACTGTTGGCATATTATTCATCATCGATGATAGCAATGCAGCAAGAAAGCCCATTGAGATTGTAGCAACAAATAGACCTTTGTCTGCTGCATACTGAATAACAGTAGCTAGCACTTCCGTTAATCCCGCATTCCCTAGTCCGTATACAACTACATACATGCCGATTGAGAAAAAGACAATATTCCATGGCGCCCCCTTTGCAACTGCTGTTGTGTTCACTACGGCACTTCTTCTCGCCATCAGCAAGAAGAAAATTGCTACAAGACCAGCAACAAAGGAAACCGGCACACCAATAAATTCACTCGTAAAGTAGCCAACAACTAATATAGCAAGCACAAACCATGATAGACTGAACAGCTTTTTATCACGAATGGCACTTTTCGGCTCTTTTAACATCGCTACATCATACTCTTTAGGTATCGTTTTTCTAAAATAAATAAGCAATACTACAATAGTTGCAGTTACTGAAAATAAGTTCGGTATGATCATTCTTGATGCATACTCAACAAATCCAATTCCAAAAAAATCTGCCGATACAATATTCACCAAGTTACTTACGATAAAAGGAAGAGATGTCGTATCCGCTATAAAACCACTCGCCATGATAAATGGGAAAATCATCTTTTCACTAAATTTCAAGTTGCGTACCATCGCTAGTACAATGGGCGTTAGTATAAGTGCTGCTCCGTCATTTGCAAATAATGCGGCTACTACGGCTCCAAGCAAGCTAATATAGACAAACATTTTAATACCATTACCTTTTGCTAGTCGTGCCATATGCAAGGCTGCCCATTCAAACAAACCGATTTCATCCAATATTAAGGAAATAAGAATAATTGCGATAAAGGAAAGTGTCGCATTCCATGTAATATCAATTACTACAGAGACATCACTAAAGTTAACTACCCCAAAAAGGAGTGCTAGTATTGCTCCTCCGCATGCAGACCAGCCAATATTCAACCCTTTTGGCTGCCAAATGACGAAGATAAGCGTTACAAGAAAAATAAGTGCCGCTAATAATAAGATGTTCAACTTTTAATCTTCCTCCCCTGAGCATCCACCACTGCATTCACAAGTAGTTAACGGAGAAATTTTTTCCAATATACCTACCATCAATGCCGTCTGCTCCTCCATAATACGATAATGCTTCCACGTACCAACCTTGCGCTCTGTAATAATACCCGCTTCTTTTAATTTCCGCAGATGCTGACTTACAGCTGGCTGAGAAATACCAAGGACATCGACAAAATCACAGACACATACTTCTCCCTGTTTCATACACGCCAGTAGCTTTAAACGATTTAAATCTGCGACAGCTTTTAATTGTTTCTCCATGTACTCAAGCTCCATGAAATCTCTCCTTACATTCGTATATAACGATATGCTTATATTATATGTATGAAATGAAATTTTCAATACTAATTTCCAAATAAACAGTTAAATAAGCGCACTCCACCATACGGCTAGAATGCCTATACATCAACGAAAACCTATACTTTTCACCCCTTTACAGTATAGTACAAATTGTTCTTGGGAAATAATTATCATTATGCTATTGTTTGAAGTATCAAACCGAATAGGCAAACCTAAGGAAATTTAGGGACGCAAAGCTATAGGGACTAAGGTGTATCACTATGTCAGCCAGTTGCCGAAGAGTACATGATACTTTTTGTTATTTTAAAGTCCTATAAAAAAATGAAGAACTGTTTTTTATACAACTTTATGAAATGGCAACTACTCTTTTTGGGTAGTTTTTTTTATGTTACTGCTTAGGGATTTATTCACCAGGAGGAAATGTATATGAAAGTAGTTAAAATGGCAACAGTCGCAGCCATGGCATTAAATTTGGTTGGCGCTCCTATTAATGTGTTAGCAGATCAAAAGCACGACACAAGAAATACAACGACTACAGTTGGCAATAACATCAAACAAGTAAAGAATGCTAGTGTCAGTAAGTTTAATTTATATGGAAATGACTTATTAAATACATATAATGAAATCTTTAAAATGGATACATCCAAAATTATATCCATGACAAACAATGGCGGAAACTACCCTGGTTCTCCCCTCAAAATGGCAATTGATGGCGATATGAATACCCATTGGGAAACCGGTAACCAAAATAATGCAACATTCACGAATGAAGTAATCTTTAACTTCAACGAAACAACTTCATTAAATCGGATTGTTTATGCAGCTCGCCAATCAAGCGCAAAGGGTAAAGGTTTTGCGCAAGAATTTGAAATCTACGGCTCAACAACGAATAGCGGAGATAATTTCACATTAGTGACTACTGGCGGCTACAAAGGTTCCACAGGTGATATTGTTGAAATTAAGTTTACACCAACTGAATTCAAAAGGTTGAAATTTGTCTATAAAAAAGCCAATCAAAATTGGGCAAGTGCTTCAGAGTTTCAATTTTATAAGGAAGACATTGTATACGATAAAATGTCAAGATTATTCACAGACAATACGTTCAGTGTTGTGAGCAAGGAATTCAGTACACTTGAAGCCTTGAATCAATTAGAGGAAGAAGTGGCGAGCCACCCACTATATTCTCTATTTAAAGAAGACATAAAAGATGCAAAGGAACTGGTATCTAAAGAAGATGTACAATCAACCAAAGCGGTAACGAAACCTTTCGTACACTTCAACAATCAAGGATACTCTACTCTCTTTAAAATGGAACAAGAAAATATAAAAAGTATTAAAAATAATGCTGGAAGATACCTACAGCAAGTAATCGAAAATGCCGTTGATGGGAAGTTGGACACGTATTGGGAAACAAACCGAGGTAATGATAAAGACTTCTCAAATGAGGTCGAAGTGGAGTTTAAAGATGCTGTTGAATTAAACCGAATCGTATACGGCGCGAGACCATCTGACCGTAAAGGGTTTGCAGAAGAATTTGAAATTCATGCATCACCAACATCGAAAGGTGATACGTACCAATTGATTTCAGTGGGTTCACATGCCGTGGTAGATGGTTTAGTAGAAGCGAAATTTGAACCGACTACTATTAAGCGTGTGAAATTCAAGTTCAAAAAGTCGACGCAAAATTGGGCAACACTATCCGAATTAGCCTTCTATAAAGAAGATACGCTTACGCAACAGGTAGACAGTATCTTTACGGATGGGACAATGAGTGAACTGGCTCCGAATTATAGTAGTGAAGACGCTATTAACAAATTAGAAGCACAAGCGAAGAATCACCCTTTGTATTCTACAATGAAAGAGCAGTTAGACCTTGCAAAAGAAATACTCAAATACCCTGAAGCAGTAAAAAATAGCGTATGGTCGCTGGAGAGCCGAGGCGATTCAATAAAAGAATCCCAAAAGCGTCGTGTTTGGAACTTCCAAGATTGGCAACCTACGGGGTTAGCTGTGAAGTCGGGGCAAAAAATAAACGTGTATGTAAATGTTGAAGATGGAAGTCCTGTACCGAAATTGGTCTTTAAACAAATGGACAGCAAGCATAACGGGACAATGGATATTGCACTTGCACCCGGCATGAATACAATTACAATACCGGAACGACCTGATGACGAGGTAAGACCTGGAGTTGCAAAAGCAGGAGTCCTATATACGGTCAATCCATATACAGGAGAAGAACAAGGTAGTGAGCCTAAAATTCGTATAGAGGGAGCCTATTCATACCCACACTATATTAAAGGCGTAGACAACGATGAGGAAGTTCTAAAAGAATTAGAAGCGTATGTTGAGTTATTAAAAACAGATTCATCCTTGACGAACGCCTTTGAAATATTCAGTGATAAAGGTTTGGTTACCGTAGAAGCAACGTATGCTCATAAGTGGTTTAAAGACAACGATGACAAAAAACCAAGTATGACTGCCGATAAAACGGATGAAGCACTTAAAGAAACAATGAAGTTTTGGGGTTTTGACGGGTCATCTGAAATAAACTCCGATTTCAACTACAGATACGTAACGATGTTTAAGTACCTAGATGGTGGCGGGGCATTTATGAATGCTAATAATGGTATCACTGGAATTAGAATTGGGCAGCAAGGTGGCGCATTGGATGTTGACATGAGTTGGGGCTTTGCTCATGAAATGGGTCATAACTTTGACACAACAAACAGACGAATTGTAGAAGTATCAAATAACATACTTGCATTACAGTTCCAAAGACTTGAAGGTCTTGCTACGAAAATAACACAACAAAACTTGTGGGACACGAACATTCTCCCTAAAGTTGCACTAGAGGATTATTCTCAGAATGTACATTATCCTGAAAATGATTATATGTCGTTGACACACATAGCACCTCTATGGCAGTTGCAGCTCTACGATGAAACTTTCTATCCGCAGTTTGAGCAAGCATTTAGAAGTACTTCATTTACTGGGGGTAACAGAGAACAAGTTCACCAAGAATGGGTGAAGGTTTCATCAGATGTATTAAAATTAGACCTATATGAATATTTCGCAAGACATGGTTTACGTGCAGGAGAAGAAGTTAAGAAATACACGTCTAAGTATCCTAAGCCTACTAAAAAGCTATGGTATGCCAACGATAAGATGTACCTAGACAATGGTGGGGTATTCACTGAGGGTGTAAGCTATTCAGCTACGATGGGTCGAAACTCTAATCAAGTGACGTTAAACTTTGAAATGGATAAGGAAAACGTAAAAAATACACTAGGCTACGAGATTAAAAGAGACGGTAAAGTAATCGGGTTTACTTCTTCGAATACATTTGTGGATAAAACTGCGACACCTGACGTCAACTATGCATATGAAATTGTTGCATATGATAAGGAACTAAATGCAGCAAAACCAGTGAAAATTAAAGCATTCACACCGGTATTGTCAATAGAGAACAATGTAACTGTAAAATTGCATAGTAAGTTTGACCCGATGGACTATGTAAAAGCATTTAGTCATACTGGTCAAGATATCACGCAAGACGTAAAGATTAAATCAAGTACTGTTGATGTAACGAAAAAAGGAAACTATGAAGTCGTATATGAAGTGAAAAATGCAGATTCAGTAGCAACAAAAACAACACAAGTTACAGTAACTAGTGATTATGCGTATATCTCTGATTTAACTGCTAAATCCGCAAAGGTTGGTTGGGGTTCATTACAAAAGGATAAATCTGTTTCAGGTGGCGTTATCACGTTACTTAGACAAGGTTTTGATGCTACGTATTCAAAAGGACTCGGTGTACATGCGAATTCAGAAGTCGTATATGATATCGAAGGAAAAGACTTTAGCTTCTTTGAAAGTTATATCGGCATCGACCAAGCCATGAAAGGAAAATCTTCATCTGCAACATTTGAAGTGTGGGTAGATGGCGAAAAGAAATTCACAAGTGATGTATTTAAATCAGAAACAGCACATAAATTTGTCAAAGTTCCTGTAACTGGAGCAAAAGAAGTGAAACTAGTAACAACAGATGCTAATAATGGGAATACAGCAGACCATACAGTTTGGGCTGATGCGAAATTCACACAAAATTCTAGTAAACCGACACTGACAATTGCTAAATCTGTAGCAACTAAAGTGGGAGAACCTATCGACATTAACTCAGTGTATTCAGCAACTGACGCAGAAGATGGCGTTTTAACAGCTGCTGTACAAGTAGCCGGAGCCGCTCAAGTAAACTTCGACCGAGCTGGTAAGTATGAGCTGACTTATACGGTCACTGATAGCGATGGCAATGAAGCAACTGCGAAGAGAACGATTTCTGTAGTAAATATGGACGATTACAACTATCTATCTAATTTCAACTGGAAATCTACTCAAAACAGCTATACCGCCCCTAAGAAAGATATCTCTATAAGCGCAAAAACGTTACGTTTAACAGCTGAAAATGATAGTGAAGTAGCTTATGAAAAAGGTATTGGTGCACATTCAAACTCAACAATCGTCTATGATTTAACGGATAAAGAAGCTGATTACTTTACTTCATTCGTTGGTGTAGACCGCCAAATGTATGGTACTGTTGGCTCTGTTATATTCCAAGTATTTGTTGATGGAGAAAAGCAATTCGACAGTGGTTTAATGAATTCTAGAGATTCTCAAAAATTTGTTGAAGTGAATATTAATGGTGCTAAAGAATTAAAGTTAGTCGTTACAGACGGAGGTAACGGAAATGGCTCTGACCACGCAACCTGGGGAGATGCTAAATTACATTTCGCTAACGCAGACCGCGTATTTACACAAGATTTAGCGACTGCTATTGAAGAAGCAAAAAAAATTAATGCAGACGACTATACAACTGAGAGTGTGGCTGCCCTACAAGCGAGTATTGCACAAGCGGAAGAAATTCTAGCTAACAAGCAAGCTACTCAAACTGATATTGATCAGGCTCTAGGGATGCTAAAACAAGCAAAAGCTGCATTAGTAGCAATCGATTTAAGTCAAGTTATCTCAATACCCGATACAAGTTTAAGCACATTTATTAAACAATCTCTTGGTATTACAGGTGAAATCACATTAGGTGATCTGCATAATCTTACGAACCTATCTGCGGCAGCTACTCGAACGGAGAGAATAACAAGTCTTGAAGGCTTACAATATGCGAAAAACTTAGTGACATTGGATATCACGGGCAATGAAGTTACAGATTTCTCGCCACTACAAGGTCTAGAGAAATTAGAAAATCTAATTGCTGATCCTCAAGTACGCGAAATACCTGCTTTAGATGGTCAGAATGGGATATTCACTATGCCGAATATAGTGAAAGGCTTAGACGGGAAACATGTGAATCCTAAGCAAATAGCACTTAGAAATACGAAGACATTTAAAGCAGTCTTAGTAAATGTCGATCAATTAGCACCAAATGCTGATCAATTTACAATCGATCTTACAGCAGAAGATAAAGGACTTTACTCATTCTTCATGGTTTATGAAGTAGAAGGCAACTTAATTCAATTAATGTCTTTTATCGATAATAACTAATATGTTTCAAAAGAGATTTTCCCTCTATGGAAAAAACTAAAGAAAATAATAATCAAACAGGTCTGTCCCAAAAGTCTCTAAATAAAAAACCGCTGTACAAAAAATAACCACTTTTTCGTACAGCGGTTTTTGTCGTCTATTTAGAACGAGGCTAATCCAAAAGTAATTTTCTAAACACTAAAAGTGTATTCCTTCGAATCATGTTAGCTCTGAGCGTATCAAAAGGTAGGCACGATGGGGAAACTAGATCAAAAGAAGTGAAAAAAACTTCAAAGGGATTCGCGACAGTTTATAAAAAGTTTGATGAGGGCGTATACATTTTTCTTCCCCATTCGTTACAAAAGTGAAGGCGATGAAAATAAGAAAGCGAGAAGGGTAGCGTTGACAGATGATCTAATTACATCACTTTATAAAGAAAAGGCAGTCATTATCAAGAAATATTTAATAAAAAATGGATGTAGTTTGTTAGATGCTGAAGATATTGTACAAGGAACATTTGTAAAGGCGATTCAATATATGGTGGAGCTTCATGAGCAAAATCTTTCAGCATGGCTTTTTAAAGTAGCGTTGCATGCTTATTATGATTTATGTCGAAAGAACAAGCGGTATCCGAGCTGCTCCATAGAAGATCAAGATCAATTTTTCGCTGGAATAGCAGATGAAGTTGATGGAGAAATGTTGTTTTTAGCGAAAGAAAAAGGTGAAGAAATAACAAAAGTCCTCAATATGCTAAACGCCAATCAACGAAACTTATTGTTCCTAAGATATGAAATGGAGCTGTCCTATAAAGAAATTGCAGAACTAACGGATATGGATGAAAAAACGATTAAAACCTACTTGTATAGGGCTCGTTTAGCGTTCAAAAAGAAATGGGAGGAGACAAATGATGAAAAACTCAAAGATGGATGAATTATTTGATTTTGAAAATGTCGATACAAAACAAATGATAAAAGAAGCAAAAGGGAAAAGTTATGCGCGGATTATCTTAATTAGTCTAAGTATGGCGATTTATATTTTCGGATTAATTTATTTACAAAAGATACAAATTACGCCTTATCTACTTGATAATAAAATTTCAGAAATAGATTCTTATTACAATGTGTTTGGTGCAAATACTCACTTAGGCATGTGGGATGAAGAGTATCGTTTCATTGGCAGTAGTGCATCCGCTCCAAAATATAAAATAATTGATGGGAAACCTGTAAGCTTAGGAGAAGTAAAGGTGCCAGGGAAAGTGAACTTTAATGAATTCTCGCTAAATGCTAACTGGCCAATAACAGATACAAAAGATGTATTCACTTATGATGGCATTAGAAAACTTCAATTCTATCATCCATCTATAACTTACGAAGCATATAAAAATGATATGAGTTTAGTAGCAGATATTCCTGATTACAAAAAAGTAGAGCTGGGAATTTCATTCGATAAACCATACACATTAAAAGAAGTTCAGAATATGTTGCCGAAAAACGTGAAATTTCAGTGGGCATGGATAGATACTTATGATGAAACGAGCTTACAAGGATTGAAATCATCGGGTGGAATACCTTCGATTGTTATATCGGAAGTGAATGCTGCGGGATTCCATTTGTATAATAAAGTTGGAGAGGTAATCGAAAAACCAGAAGAACAATTTGTTGAAAACTTAGAATTAGCTTTAAGGAATAAAACTAATTACTATAACAGCTTAAAAGTAGTTGACGATTTTCTAAAACAAGAAAATGAAAAAATCAACACCGATAATATCATGATCGTTGGCGCTGTGATTACAGGCAGCCCAAAGGATATTTTAAGCGTACAAAATAAGGACTTTGTAAAAGCGGCTGTTTTAGGAGCAGTCGTGGATAAGTATTAAGGAGTGATAAATGATGAAGTCTTTTATGGAAAATAGACCTGTTCTATTTGGAGGTATAGCATTTGGGATAGCCTCTCTATTGTTAAATTGTCTATATATTATGTTCTTCAATATGGCCCATGTATACGATGTAATACATGTTTTCCCGGTAATTTTCCTGATGGAACCAATTATAGATAAGGTGGGATATTTGGCAACTCCATTTATGTTGCTGCCTATCGCCGTTATTCTTGATTTTATATGTGGCCTGCTTTTTGGATGGCTTGCTAAAAAACTTACAAAAACATCACTTGCTTATGTAGTCGCTTTATTACTTCTATTTGGTTTCTATTGGGTAGTTATTACGTACCAATGGATGATGATTATATAATTTAAAAATGCTAAATGTACTTAAAAAACACATTCAGAATACGAACCCCCTTGAAAATACATTCATTTTTCAAGGGGGGTTCTTTATTTATCAATTCGATGTTGGATTACTTTCGCGATTTCCATTAGAATGACAGATCCTAGAGCAAGTCCTGTGGCAATGAGCCAATCAGTCATGCCAAATTCAGTTGGGATATTGAAGACATCCCTAGCAAATGGTAAGACTGTAATGCCATACAACACAAACCCTAACACAACCGCACCAATAACGTACTTATTGCTGAAAAAGCCAAAACCTATTGATGTTTGTGTATTGGAACGTGCAACAAAAGTTTGCAATGTTCTCGATAAAATTAGCGTCGTAAATGCCATAGCTACACCCATTTCATCCGAATGCGATAAACCAATATAGAAGGAAATAATAACGGCAATACCGATTAGCAAGCCACGTGTCAGTACTGCTTTCATCGTACCACCTGCGAATATCCCTTCATCCATTGCACGCGGTTTCTTTTGCATGACATTCGGCTCCGGCTTTTCTACCCCTAAAGCAATGGCAGGTAATGAATCATTTACAAGATTTATAAATAATAGCTGCAATGCTGTAAACGGGTTTGGTAAATTGAACGTCACTGCGTACAAAATGGCAATAATAGCCCCTAAGTTCCCTGCAAACAAGTAACCAATCGCTTTTTTAATGTTATCGAACACGGTTCTTCCAACTTGCACGGCATCTACAATGGATACGAAGTTGTCGTCTGTTAAAATCATCGCAGCCGAATCCTTCGCAACGTCGGTACCAGTTCCCATAGCAATGCCAATATCCGCCTGTTTCAATGCTGGCGCATCATTAACACCATCACCAGTCATCGCTGTAACAGCCTCTCTATTCTGCCATGCCCGTACGATACGGATTTTATTTTCAGGTGATACACGTGCATAGACTGAGATTTTATCTAACTTATGATTTAGTTCTTCGTCAGACATTGCATCGAGTTCTTGCCCAGTAACCGCAATATCATTTTCCTCCATCAAACCAATATCACGGCCAATTGCTTGCGCCGTTGTTTTATGGTCGCCCGTAATCATAATCGTGCGAATTCCAGCCATCTTCGCCTTCTCTATAGAGCCATAAACCGCTTCTCTAGGTGGATCAATCATAGCCGTTAAACCAACCAATACAAGATCATATTCATCCCCATGGTCAATTTGCATTTCCCCCTCTGGCAGACACTTATATCCGAAAGCTAAAACCCTTAATGCCTGATTTGAGAAACCTTCATTCGCTTCCTTAAATTGTGCTAGCAGATCATCCGTAATCGGTTGTTCTTCCCCATTTTTCAATACATGGCTCACACGGTTGAACATCACATCAGGGCCACCCTTTGTAAGTATCCTATTTGCCCCATCAATATTATGCAATGTTGACATAAGCTTACGATCCGAATCGAAAGGGATTTCTGATAGTCGTGGATACATAGCACGTAGATGCTCATATTCACGTGCATGCTTATTTACAAAGTTGATTAAGGCAACTTCTGTCGGATCGCCTATTTCTTGCCCATCTAAGTTGATGTAGGAATCATTACAAAGTGCCGCTATCGTCACAAGTAATTGTTCACTTTCATCCCAGCCATCTGGGCTATTGGGTAATCGTTCCTTTTTGTTAGAAAGTGAAAAGTGCTCTGTTACAGTCATCTTATTTTGTGTAAGTGTTCCCGTCTTATCTGTACAAATTATACTTGTTGAACCGAGCGTTTCGACAGCTGGTAGCTTTCTAATAATCGCGTGCTGTTTCGCCATTTTATTTGTACCGACAGATAAAACAATCGTAACAATTGATTGTAATGCCTCTGGAATTGCAGCAACTGCGACCGCCACAGAAAACATAAGCGCATCTAAAAGCGCCGCCGTTGTATCAGCATCACTATCACCAAACCAAATTCGTGCCGCTTGCACAGCAAAAATAGCGATACAAAGCAGCAAAATAGCTATACCAAGCTTTTTACTGAAGTCATTTAACTTTCGTTGAAGCGGTGTTTCCTTTTGCTCAGCAGTGGCCAGTAAATCAGCTATTTTCCCCACTTCTGTTTTCTCTGCAGTTCCCGTAACAACAAAGGTGCCACGTCCATAAACAACTAACGAACTACTAAATACCATATTAAGACGGTCACCAAGGGCTACTTCCCCTTGTATAACGGCTATCGATTTTTCAACAGCCTCGGACTCACCTGTTAGCATACCTTCATTGACTTTCAATGATCCACTTTCCAGCAAACGTCCATCGGCAGGAACATAATCGCCCGCTTCAAGAAATACAATATCTCCTTGTACGAGTTCCTTTGCTGCTACTGTCTGTTTGGAGCCGTTGCGAATTACCTTTGCCGCCGGTGCAGACATATCTCGTAACGCATCTAAGGAGCTTTCCGCTTTCCTAGTTTGCACAACGCTAATCACGGAATTGATGAGTATGACGATAAAAATGATTAATGACTCCATCATTTCTCCGATCAAGATTTGTACCCCTGCTGCAATCAGTAAAACAAATACCATTGGATCTTTAAATGTCTCTATAAATAGCTTCCAAGTAGGCACTTTTTCTTGATCTTTTATTTCATTGTAGCCATCTCGTTGTAGACGTATTTGTACTTCCTCACTTGATAAGCCCTTTTCTTTAGAATCAACCGCTTCCAGCACATCTTCTTTGCAATGTTGATAAAATTTCATTTCATTCCTCCTCGCTTATGTGATTCGCTTATTTAACAAAGTTCCTGGATGATGGTCCAAGACATGCAAAATCCGTTTGCCGCAACTCATTTTATTTTGTTCATCTTTATCACTTTTTCACATTTTTCAGCATTCTTATCAGTGGTTCTGAAAGCCATGCATACAGAACAAATATCCCAAAACATATCGCCCACACTTTGCTCTGATTATGTAAATCCCAATATCGAAGTAAAAAAATCATGCTCACTCCGCCTACAAAAAAGCGAAAGGGTCCACCTAAGCAACCAACTAGCCGATTAGGTACTAATAAGGGATGAGCTGCAATTTCAATCTCTCGTAAGGTCTTAAATATCTCTTTGTCCCCGGGATCTAATAGAAATGCTTGCCGAGCGTATTCCCTCGCTTCCTTTAATTCATTACGAGCGGCTGCATTTAGAGCAAGCATCTTTAATTTGACTAGCTCACTGTCGTCTGTCTGCATATATTGTTCTAAATCCAATATCAATTGTTCTCTCGTATTATTCATACCTTCTACAAAGAAATATAAGCGCAATACTTGTGCACTTTCAGGTTCTAATTCTAATGCCTTATTTATATATTGTTTCGCCTTGTTCTTGTCGCCTATTTTTCTCATTAAGAACGCATAGCCGGCATAAATTTCCCCATTGTCTGGAGCCCACTTTAGCGCTTCAAGAAAAGATTCCTCTGACTCATCCCATCGTTCCGTCTCCATATATATATGCCCTAATAAATATAGAATAGTATCCTTATCATAGCCTAGCCTCATTGCTTCTATTAACTGTTCCTCAGCCTCATCATATAGCTCTAGCATATAGTTACTATACCCCAGCACATACCAGAGTTGTTCGTTGTCTAAATGCTCCCCCATACCTTCCTTTGCCAGTTCAACTACGCGATCAAATCGATCTATATTAAAATAATGGTCGATGGTCTCTAAAGACATTGACTCCTTTTCACTCATTACATACATCCCCCCATCCACTTTTTACTTAATTCAAATTATTAAGCATTAGCCCTTCAATATGCGATGCCTTGTTTACCTAAATATGTATCATCACTAGAACATGGAGTTGATTTCCGTTTCGTCTGTGCTTTTTCTTGGGTGTCTACTGGACTTTGGTTGATGACCCCCATTAAACCCATTCATTGTATTAATAGTAACCTTTTCCATTGTACTCCGTCTAACTAAAATGGAGGGGATAAAATGAGAAAAAAGTTAGGTTTGTCACTTTTAGTAGTGCTCTCTGTATTGTTAGCAAGCTGCGATAACGGAAAGTTAAACAGTGGACATAATAGCGAACCGATACAAGTTGATGCATGGCCGACAATCGAAGAAATCAGCAATCGAGCAATTATCGCCCGTCTTGAACAAACAGCTAAGGACACAACACAACGAGATGAATATGCTAAACAGGCCGTTGAAGCTTATGGCTTGACGGAAAAACCACCTCCCGAACAAGCGGAGTATCTTGCTACACAGGCAATTGAAGGTCAAGCAGCTACGACAGCAATGAATGAAATTTACGGCGAGAATTTCGATCGTGTAGGTGTTGCCTTTTTTGAAAACCAATCAACAGGTGCTTCACGGTCTGCCTTTTGGATTGGTCTGAAAAATCCAGATGCACAACTTGAAAAGCTAGTAAAAAAACTACAAGCTCAAGTAGATGCAGGTGATATTTTGGCGGAACACATACTAATTTTCCGTAGTAACTATACAGCAGAAGACCTACAAAAAGTGCAAAATGAGATGACCAACTCACTCAAGCAAACGGTACCCAAAAATGCTTCATTCTCTGTCTCAGCAGATGTAATAACAGGCATCATTCATATAGAACATGACTTTTTAACAGATGACGAGCAAAAAAGTATTAAGTCCAAATTCTCGAATGAGCAATTGGTATTCAAGCAAAGTGGCCGACTCGCCCCAGCGCCTGGTGAATCCATGTACCAATATCCAAAAGAACTCTATACTACGGTACATTTAACAGAAGGTGGCTACATTCACGCTATAGAAGATGAACGGATTCTCGTAGCCGGTGGTAAAGAAGAGGCAACGTATTATCACATTTCGGAGCCAGGACATCAGCTAAAAGTTGGTCAGCGTGTAGAGGTTGAATATACAGGAATGATACTGACTTCATTTCCTGGACAAGGGACAGCTAAATACATTAAGGTACTTCCCGAATATAAACCAGCCAATGCGACATTAACAGAGTCTGAAGCCTTTACAAAGACCTTAGAAATGACAAAAGGCACACCCAATACCATCACAATTATCAACTCAATATCTTATAATTCAAAGACTGACCAATGGAAGGCTACCATTCAACAAGGAGATGAAGTATTCATCATTGAAGTACCTAAATAAAAAATAGCATGTCAATACAGCCGACACAAAGGGTGATCATCGGCAGTCACGAATTTAAGTGCTTCCCCATACTTAACCACTTCCCAAAAACAGCACATCAAAAATGTGCTGTTTTTTTTTATACGTGTAAATTCATCCATCAAATGTAGGCGAAGAGTACATATTGATTACACCTAATATCATGTCGATTCATAAGATACAACATCAGCTACCTAAAAATAGGAGGAATTTAGTTGTATTATAATCCTTATCTGTATTTTGTCTCTCCAAGTCATTATCCAATGTTGTTAGCCAATCATCCTTCACCTTCCCCACTTCCTAGACAACTAGCAATGCCTACTGACATCCCATTCCCTTCTGTAAATACACAAAAACTAAAAACATCGGCACAACGAATTCCGGCGATCCTGTCGCAAATTCGTTTACTTACAGATAAAATTGCAAGCTCAGAACAATTTGCACATAGTCTTATGAACTTCGCACAACTTTCAAATAAAGCAGAAGTCGATCAGTTAATTACATCCACTGGTATAACAGTGAAGTACGAAACAAAGTTCACCCCAGATGGCATTCAAATTCGTTTTATTGAAAGTGGTTGTTGCGGATTAACTATGAATTTATCTTGGTGAGTTAAGAAATACCAATATGGGCATATAAAAACCCAGACCCACATCTCAATTAAGATATCGGTCTGGGTCTTTTAAATCAATCTGTTTTTAATAGTGAATATATATTGATGTCAATAAAGTTCCCTTTAGATTTTTCGAACTGTCTTAAGGTTCCTTCAAATGTAAAATTCAATTTTTGTAACACCTTGATAGAATTCACGTTCGCAGGCTCTACCTTCGCTTCGACTCTATTTATTTCTAAAGTTTCGAAGGCATAATTAAGTAGTGAGCCGATACCTTCTGGAGCATACCCTTTGCCCCAATATTCTTTTCCGATATCATAGCCAATTTCCGCCCTAGCGTTTTCAAAATCTAAATAATTGAATCCACATGTCCCAATGATTTCGCTGGATTTTAGTTCAATCATGCTGAATCGAATAGCTTTACTAGCCTGAGCCAACTCCTCAAGAAGTTCAATCATCTCTTTTGCTTGAGCTTCATGTGTAAAGTTAGAGATGTTCATAAATTTAGTGACCTCAGGATCAGACCAAATTTTGAACAAGCTATGCGAGTCTGAAACTTCCATTCTTCTTAAATGTAATCTTTCGGTGTTTAGTTCTTTTATCAATACTCTTACCTCCAATATTTTTAATCAGTTGGATAAAAAATATTGCTATCTGCGCATTGTTCAGTCCCTTCAGATTTATATGATTTTATTATATCAGGAGTATCTCAATGCCCCCATTAAATTGCTGTTCCCCAAAACGGTGCCCTTGCTAATCCACGTTACAACGAACAATTTATTACAACCTTTCCCCAAATTTCGATCATACACAATCATTAAAAACGATATATATTTTTCACAACAACATTACTTTCTATCTATTCTAAATTTTATTACTAATAGTTTACAACTAAACTATATAACTTGATAACCGATAGTTGTTAAGGTAATCCAATTTAAAGCAAATGAAAGCGCAGGTGCAAATTATATATGTTTAAATCAGTTAAAGGAAAAATCATTATAACCGTCATGGTACTATTTCTTTTAGGTATAGCCGCAATGACCGTAATTAGTAGTACCCAGGTTAAACGCACAACTGAAAAAAATGCCATAGAAGCTAGTGCAACGCTAGTCAAAGAAATTAGCTATGCCATCGAGAATTTCCTCGGTCAATATGGTAAGGGCATTGGACAGCTCTCCACAACGTCAACAGTAAAAGAGTTTACTACTCTTGACCAAAACACTTCTACCGACACTTATGCCCCCATCCTAGAGCAAGAATTCAACAGCTTCCTAAGCTTTTATGAGGACGCAGCATCAGTATATTTAGCTCTCCCAACAAAAGAATTAGTCCTTATGCCACAAGCCGATCTTGGGGCTGATTTTGATCCGACTACACGCGATTGGTATCAACAAGCCACTGCCAATCCAGATACTGTCCAATGGTCTAAGCCATATAAAGATTCAGTAACTGGAGAATTAGTCGTCGCAGCTTCTAAAGCAATCCAAGTGAATGGCAAGCTCGTTGGGGTTCTTGGACTCGATATACAACTTGCATCACTAAAGGAGCAAATCGAATCTAGCGACGTAGGATACAAAGGCTTCCCAATGGTACTTGATACAGATGGTACAGTCGTCGCTCATCCATATAGCAACGGGGAAAATTTCATGGAGATGCCTTTCATCGCAGCTATGTATGAAGAAGGTAACGAACAAAATACTTCCTACTATGCGCACGAAGGTGTTGACTTTGTGAACGTCCATACGACATTGCCGGGTCTTGGCTGGAAAATCTCCGCTATTTATCAAGAAAAAAATATTACTGCGACAGCAAACGATTTACGTACATCCATGATGATTGTCGCGCTGATTACATTACTTGTTATCTTCGCCGCTTTGTATTTCACAATTAGCAAAATGATTAAACCGATTGGTACTTTACAGTCACTTATGAATGCTGTATCACAGGGCGATTTAACTGTCCGTTCTGATATAAAAACAAATGATGAAATCGGTGCACTTGGCGATAATTTCAACACGATGATCAACAATATGAATTCCATTATTACTGTTGTAAACAACTCTGCCTTAAATGTCCGTGCTAGCTCTGAAAGCTTAAGTGCCGTTGCTGAAGAAACAAGCGCATCAGGTGAAGATGTTGCAAACGCAGTTACTGATATTGCCCAAGGTGCTGCAAAATCTGCTGCAGATGCTGAAGTCGTTACAGAACGTGCAGAGCTTCTAGGTCAGCAAATTAATGAAATCACATCTAAAGCTAGGATTATGTCTGATATTGCTACTAAAGCAGGTGACATGAATACGAATGGTCAAGGTCAAATGCAACAGTTAAAACAATCCTTCGGTGATTGGGAAGTGAATTTGCACTCAATGTCTCAAGTCATTAACACGCTTGAAACGAAAGTAAAAGCAATAGGTAGCGTCATGGAAACAATCACTAACATTTCATCACAAACAAACCTACTTGCGTTAAATGCTAGCATTGAAGCAGCACGCGCCGGCGAACATGGTAAAGGATTCGCGGTCGTTGCCGAAGAAGTACGCAAACTTGCCGAACAATCGGCACGCTCTACTGAAGAGGTCAAAGTAACGATTCAGGAACTACAAGCAGAATCCAGATTAGTAACACAGCAAATGAACGACACACGTGAAAACTTCCAGCATCAAGGTGCAGTTGTCAACAATACTGATATTACTTTCGGGGAAATTTCCACATTGATGGCAGATATGCAGGATTCTATCGATGCCGTCTACACAGAAATTCAAAAAGTAGCTGCACACAAAGAGGATGTCTCTGAAACAATCCAGACAATGGCAGCTACATCTCAAGAAACAGCCGCAGCTTGCGAAGAAGTCAGCGCTTCAACAGACGAACAGCTCCGCGCTATTCACTCTGTCACAACAGCAGCCGAAACATTAACAGAACTAAGTGAAGAGTTAAGCTTGGCAGTTAATCGCTTTAAAGTGTAACTTCAGCACTCCCAGCTTCAAATCATTTCAAATTGCGAGGTATTGGACAATTCAATTGTCTAATACCTCGTTTTTTAATATCATCATTAATTAAATTGACATAAATAATTTATTTTATTTAAAAAATCAATATCACTATTAATTTTTCACCATTTCATTATATAATACAATCAAATCAACTAAAAGGATGCGTTACATTATGGCCTATAAAGTAATTACAGATTGTCCTGTTTGCAATAAAACATTGAAAATTACAAAGTTACATTGCTCCCATTGTCACACGACGATTGAAAATGAATTTGAATTATCGAAACTGGCATCCTTATCAAAAGATCAGCTTCATTTTGTAGAAGTATTTTTAACATGCAGAGGGAATATTAAAGAAGTTGAAAAGGAACTAGGAATTTCGTATCCAACGGTTCGAGGCAAGCTTACAGACATTATTTCATCCCTTGGCTATATACAAAAGAAGAAAAATGAAATAGACGAGAAAAAAGTTGTCACGATGTTGGAAAATGGCGAAATCACTCCAGAAGAAGCCATTAAACTCTTGAAAGAGGTATAGGGAGGAATTCATCATGAAAGAAGAAATCACAAAAGTGTTAACAATGGTTCAAGAGGGGAAAATTGATGCAAATACGGGATCAGAGCTGATTCAAGTATTAAAAGGGAAAGAAGAAACAAGTAGTCAGCTTGTTGAAAAACCAACTAAGTATTTAGATAAAACATTAAAAGTGCGTGTTGTATCAGCTGAAAATGATAACGTCGTCGTCAATTTGCCGATTAAGCTTGTCAAAGTCGTATTAATGGCTGGGCACAGTATCGCAGCGAGTATTCCCCAAGCGGAAAAATACGTGAAAGATATAGATATCAACCTTATTATTGAAGCCATCGAAAACGAATTAGACGGTCAAATTGTTGATATTAAATCGGCAAACGGAGATACCGTTTCAGTCATCATTGAGTAGTGATTAGCTTATGATCTATGTAAAAGTGAAAGCAAAAGGCATTCGGCTTACCATCCCTATGCCATATACAATTTTAAACATTGCCATTCCAATTTTGACTTCTAAATTTGTACAGCAAAGGGCAAACAAGCATTTCGAAAGTAAAAAGTTGGACTTTACCTTTCCGCAAATAGACAAAAAAATGCTAAAGCCAATCGTTAAAGAACTGAAAAATTCTAAGGGGCTCATACTAGTAGATGTCAAATTGAAGGACGGTACTGAAGTTATGGTTAGACTATAGTTTTGTTTTAATATATCCCTTTCCCACTTAACTCAAACAGTAGCGCTTTTGATTGAATTTAAATAGCTTTATCAATACACACATTAAATAACGCCCACCGAGATAACCGGCGGGCGTGATGTGACGAAATATTGAGAAAATACAAGACAGAATCTGTCGCTCTTGCGCTAATGCTTACTTTTTAGCTTCCTGAACACCTTGGTCCTGACTTTCATTTTCTATTTTAGCTGTTATATCATATTTTGCCGGATTATAAGCAACTTTTAGTAATGAAACAACAATTGCTAAACATAAAATTAATGCTGGAATTCCACCTAAATTTGACAGGATCTTAATACCGTCTATTTTGGCGAAACTTAACATTACCCATGCAATTACCCCTACAGCTACTCCCCACATTACTTTAACTATAATATGAGCTTCCTGGCTCTCAGGAGAAATACCATGCGAACTAATGCCACCCATTGCCGAAATGTTAGAGTCAGATGCTGTAACAAAGGAGATAAACACAATAAATAAGTAAAACGGAATGACAATTATGGATAACGGTACATCTGCTAACACTGCGTAAAGTACCGACTCTGAACCAGCGGTATTTAATATATCTCCTAATGTACCTTCCGTTAACTGCTTATGAATTGCCGTACCACCGAATATTGTCATCCATAATGCGCCAAACGCAGAAGGGAATACAAAGTTTACGATAATAAATGTACGTACCGTGTAACCATACCCGATACGACCTAAGAACATAGCTGTGATTGTTGCCCATGCAAACCAGTTTGCCCAGTAAAAAACAGTCCACCATTTTGGCCACATGTCACCAGAAGCACCGCCAGTAAATAAACTTTTCTCAAAAAAGTTTGCTAAATAATGACCAAATGACTCTGTTCCTAGGTTCACTATAAACGACATTGGTCCTGTGATGAAAATGAAGATCACAAGCACAATATAAACATTCATATTAATATTCGATAAAATACGAATACCATTCATTAGCCCTGTAGAGGCAGAAATCGTGAAAGTAATCATTGTAAAGGCAGCAATCATCGCCCACATTGTTGCATTACTTTCCCATCCTGTTAAATAACTAATGCCCCCAGCCATATTTAATACGGCAGTTCCCATAGCAGCCGCCATACCTAATGCTAATGTATAAAGTGAAACACCATCAATAATTGAACTGAATTTTCCATCTATATGTTTTCCTAGAAGTGGTGCAAGTGTTGAACTTAAGCTAAAGCGCTTTCTCATATTATAAAATGCAAATGCAAACATTAATGCCGGTACACAATAAATCGCATACGGTGTAACTGACCAGTGTAAATACATTGTCGACATAGAGAAAATAGCAGCATCGGCACTATTAGCTTCTAAACCTAATGATTCAGGAGGAGAAACTAAATGATGTATAGGTTCTACAATTCCCCAAAATGTAACGCCTGCTGCGATTGTCGTACATAATGTAATAGCTAACCAGTTTTTCATGCTAAGCATCGGCTTTGCATTTTCTCCACCGATACGATATTTACCTAATGGCGAGAAATACACTGCAATAACAACACCTAGCATTAGCAAGCCACTTATACTAAACAACCAACCAACATTATCTAATAGCCAGTTATTCGCGACATTCACTTTCTCTAAAAACAACTCTGGATACAGTAAACTAAATAGTCCCGCAACAATTAATAAAATAAACGGTGGCCAAAATACGCCATGTCGTAAATTTAAATTTTTCATTTCATAGCCCCCCCTTTGTAAGAAATTATGAATTCAGAATACTTTCCGCAAATGTCGTTAACTGTTCTTCTGTTGGAATTTCACAGCTATTTTGTAACATTGGTTGATTTTCTTCAGCTTGCATAATTTGAACAAACTGAGCCACATCTAAATCCTTAGCATTCGATTGTTCTAAAGATAAATCAAGTTGCCCAATTTCAACTAAACGCTTGTACCTAGCTGCAATTTTAGCTGGTGCTTCATCATTCCATTCAATATCCATTGCATGTGCCACTGTTTTATAACTTGCTGGTGCATTCGTTACATTCCAATCAATAATGTTATATAACGCAAGAGCCACTGCTCTGCCATGTGGAATTTTCGCTACTGTTCCTAATGCATGTCCTATACAATGTGCTAATCCCGTACCACCTTGTTCAATTGCTAGTCCTGCTAACGTAGCCCCTAGTGACAAGTTTCCACGTGCCTCTACGTCTTGTGGATTTTGCAACACCTTTTCGTAGTTTTCATTGATTAAACGAATCGATTGGTAGCTTAATGCTTCGATTATTGGATTTGAACGACGACCACTAACCGCTTCTATTGCATGAATCATTGCATCCAGTGTAGTAGCTACAGTCAAATGAATTGGTAAATTCACTGTAAATGTAGGCTCTAATAAAGCTAAAGATGGTGCCATGTTTTCATCCCATCCCCATACTTTACGTCCTTCATTATTTGAGAATACAACTGTACTCGTTACTTCTGCACCTGTGCCTGAAGTTGTTGGAATCGCGATATTTACAACTTCACTTTCTGTAAATGGATTGGCCATTAGTGCATAATGCATCGTTTGATGTACATCACTAGACACAAGCGTAGCCATCTTAGCTACATCCATTGCTGACCCGCCGCCTAAACCGATGACACACTTACTTCCATTTTTGCGAATGATATTAGCTACATCATCGATTTGTGTAACGGATGGGTCAGGTGTTACTTCTGCATATACATCCACAACAAAATCAGCTTCCTGTAATACTCGTTCAACTTGCTCTAAGATGCCGACCATTTTAACCCCTGGATCTGTCACAATGAGTACGCGCGATTTACCTACTAAACTTTCGATTTGAGTAGGTAAATTTAAGTAGCTGTTTTCACCAAAGACAATTTTTGTACGTGAGTAATAACTTAATGATGCTGTCATTTTCAAATCCCCTTTGAACATTGATGTAAGATTATATAAGTATTTTACTAGTACTCGATTTTAGTAACTCAAGTAAACTGTTTTATGTTGCAAAAATTCCTCGAAGCCATGTCGGCCATCATCGCCACCAATACCTGATTTTTTCCACCCTGCATGGTACCCCTGATATGCTTCACCTTGTTGGCGATTCACATAAACTTCACCGAATTCTAATTCCTTCGTTAATGTCATAACAGCTTGATATGATGTTGTGTAAACATTTGAAGTAAGCCCATACTCCGAGTCATTTGCTAATTCAATCGCTTCTTCGATTGTTGAGAAAGTAAGAATCGGAAGTACCGGACCAAACACCTCTTGTTGAACAATCTTCATTTGCTGGTGACAATTATCTAATAAAGTTGGTGCGTAAAAGCTATCCCCTAATTCAGTTAAAATGCGTCCACCGCATAACACTGTTGCACCTTCTGTTATCGCTTCTTGTACCATTGCATCTACACGTGCAGCATCTCTAGAGGAAACTAAGCAACCAACCGTTGTATCTGGATGTATACGCCCATCTGCTACTTCTACTGCTTCAAATGCCGCAACTAGTTTTGCTACAAATTGTTCTTTTATCGATTCATGCACATACACGCGTTCCGTATTGCTGCACACTTGACCTGAATTTGATAAGCGACCACCCGTAATAGCTGCTACGGCTAATTCCAAATCTGCATCTGCCATCACAATAGCAGGTGCTTTGCCACCTAGCTCAAGTGATACGCGAATCATGCGATCAGCGCCCTTTTTCATTATTTGCTGCCCCACTCGCGTAGATCCGGTAAATGTAATCATCTGTAAATCTGATGAAGTTAACGCTTCTCCAACGATTTCATCTGCACCCGTTACAACATTTACTACACCTTTTGGAAAATCAGCTTTTTGAAATAGCTCAGCAATTTTTAAAGCTGAAATCGGTGATTTAATACTTGGCTTAATGACTACTGTATTTCCTGCAATTAATGCGGGAATCACTTTACGTATTAGCACATAAATAGGGAAATTCCATGGCACAATAATTCCTACTACACCTAGTGGTTCCTTCTCTATTAAAATGCGCTCTGTAACGGAATCACTCGTTACTACTTCTCCATCAATACGGCGAGCCCATTGCGATTGATATTCTGCTAAATCAGCACTATAAAATGCTTCAGAATTTGCCGCGCTAATCGGTTTCCCCATCTCTAAATTTATATATTTCCCTATTGTCTGATAATTTTCTTCTTCACGAAGCAATGCAATAAACTTCTTCACATAATTTTCTCTTTCGTAAGAAGCTGTCTTCTTCCAAGGCTTAAATGCTGCCTTAGCACTTGTAACGGCATTTTCAACATGCTTGGCCTCACAATTTTGCACTTTTGCTACGACTTCATTCGTTCCTGGATAAACAACATCCAACCATGCTTCCGAAATGTTTGATAGAAATTCTCCGTCTATAAATGCAGTGAATTTTTCCACGTTGCCAGCTCCCTTTATTCAGTTTCACCTACATAGAAATGTTTGATTTCATACTTTTTAAGCGCTTCCTGATCAAGTTCAAATCCTAATCCGGCTTTTTCAGGCGCCTTTAGGTAACCTTGTGAATCTATCATAAATTTGTCAACTTGTATATAATCACGGCGCTCATTAGACCAAGCTGGTGGATCATATGGGAATTCTAAATACGGACAATTACTTACACCTAATGCTAAATGGAGATTTCCTAAAACCCCAATGCCATTTGTCCATGTATGCGGACTAAACCATGCCCCTTTAGCTTGTACTAATTCTGCGATCTTTTTCACGCCTGTAATTCCACCCGATAAAGCTACATCTGGTTGGTAAACATCTAAAGAATTTTGTTGACTCATTTCACGGAAGTCATACCAATTACGGTTCATTTCTCCACCAGCAATACGTAGTTCTACTTTGTCTCTGAGCTTAGCCATATTTTCAAACTCATGACATGCTAGAGGCTCTTCTAGCCAAAATACATTTAATTTTTCAAGTTCACGCGCAACAGCTGTCGCTTTCTTTAAATCCCATGTTGGCGCCGTATCCCATGGCATTTTCCAACCTTGATTGGCATCTACCATAATTTCAAGCTTATCGCCTACCGCTTTACGTACTGCCTCAACGACTTTAATATCATCACGTACATCTGCGTGATGGAAACGAATTTTCATCGCTTTAAATCCTTGATCGACGAATTTTAAAGCACGTTCTGCACGAACTTCCGGCGTTACAATCTCACCAGTTGAAGCATAGGCTAATATTTTTTCATTTTTAGCACCTAATAGTTTGTACACTGGTTGATTTGTTGCCTTGCCCATTAAATCCCATAAGGCTAGATCCAATGGCCAGCAACGACCATAGTGAAAATCAATATTCGAAATAATTTGATTATGGCGTTCCATATCAAATGGATCCTGACCAATAAATAAATGTTCATGGCCACTTAAACCCATCATTAAATCTCCTGAACCGATACCCGTTATGCCTGCATCTGTGTGTACATATACAACTGTAGAAGCAAATTGTTTGCGAGGCTGCGGATCCCACGCAGCTTTAAATGGTGGATCCAAAGGTAATAAGTAATGTTTTATTTCAATTCCTGTGATTTTCATGTCAAATCTCCTCCTAAAAGCGCTTACATAATTTTTTTCTATTTTATATAATTATGAAAGATTTATGAATGCACGATTTTTCAGAAAACATATACTTTTTTGCAAAGGAGTAAAATCATGATTGAAACATTAGTAGCAACAAACACAATTCATGTTCATCAACATTCTTATTGGAATCCAATTGAAGCGTTTGAACTATCACATGACACATACCCACATTGGTCTCTTTTTTTTATTGAAGAAGGTGAAATGGAATATAAATATTACGAAACAATCGGCATTGCAAAGTTTGGGGATATTATTGTTTGCCCTCCTGGCTATCCGTTGTTTAGGAAAGTCGTAAAGCGTATGAAATTCCACTTTTTCCAAATTAGCTCTGAAACAGCTACGGAGGCTTTTTTACAATTAGGTGTGTATTCTTTGAAAAACCTAGAAAGATTAAATTCAACGTACTCCTTTTTTTCAAAACTGACCTTTTCAGAAGATGCCCATAGTAAACAAATAAAAGCACATTTACTTTATGATATATTGATTCAATTTTTAATTGAACATGAGTTATTTATATTAGAAGAAGCACCAAAGATTAAAGATGAAATCATTAATGAAGTACTCAACTTCATCTCAGAAAACTATAAAGATAAAATTAGCCTGCAACAGTTGGCACAAGAACATCATTTAACTTCACCTCAACTAACGCGCCGCTTTACTAAACAAATTGGGATTAATCCAATTGAATATTTATCTATGACACGATTACGGCTTGTCCGGACACTATTACTTGAAACAGCAGATAATCTGGAAACCATTGCAGAAAAATGCGGGTTTCAAAATGGTTTTTATTTAAGCAGGAAATTCAAGAAAGTAATGGGTATTTCACCGTCTGAGTTTAGAAAAATTAACCGTATGTAAGAAGAAGACACTTGCCATGTCTTCTTTTTTTGAACGCTTTCTAAAATCCACCCTGCTGTTGATGTATAGATATCCCTTTTTGACTGGAAATTAATCTAGCTAGAAAAAATATCATGATTGACAATGTTATTTACCGAGAATTATAATGCATTTATGTTCACATAATAAAAACAAAGTTCATATTACGAACATTATATACGATTCATTATTTATCATAAAAACGAAGGAGAATGAATGAAGCAAACATGAAAGAAATACTACTCATTTTAATGTTGCAGCTTATCTACGTCCCGCTATTAACACTAAGAACTATCTTTTTGGTAAAAAACATTACTTTTCTTGCTTCTGTAATTGGCATTATAGAAATGCTAATCTATGTTTTCGGTCTGTCGCTTGTATTCAATGGCAGCCAAAGTACTTTATCGATGATTGTTTATGCAGTAGGTTTCGGCCTAGGTATGTTTGGTGGTACAAAGATTGAAAATAAATTAGCAATTGGCTATGTCTATACAACTATTAATACGCAAAATAAAAATGAAAAATTGCTAGATTTATTACGTATGGAAGGATTTGCAGTAACGGTTTACGTTGGGGAAGGTCGCGACAGTAACCGTTATAAGTATGAAATTCTAACAAAACGAAATCGCGAAGCAGAGTTATTTCATTTAGTAGAACAGCTAGAACCAAATGCTTTTATCATTTCTTATGAACCAAAATCTTTTAAAGGTGGATTCCTACTAGATCGTGTCCGTCAAAAAATGAAATAAGCACTAGGGGATTGCCCTCAAAAGTGTGGAAAGCAAAAAAGACATCTTCTATTTGAATTAGGAGGTGTCTTTTTACGCGGGCAAAAGTGAGTTATCATAATAGATGAAAAAATTGGTAGGTATGTAGGGGAGAGATACGAATGGATTGGAAAGACAGTGCTCGCGGGCATAGATTTATAGCTTCTTTTAGCGGAGGCAAAGATAGCGTTTTAGCGCTATACAAAGCAATGAAGGTTGGAGAAGCGATTGGACTAATCGTCATGATGGAGGAAGAAGGGAGTCGTTCTAGATCTCACGGCATGCCACCAGAACTCATACACGCTCAAGCTAAATCTATTGGTTTGCCCGTATATACTGCCGCTTCAAGCTGGGCAAATTATGAAGAGGAATTTATGCACCTTTTAGAAAAAGCTAAAAATCAGGGAGCTGAAGTATTAGTAACTGGAGACTTAGATATACCCGCTCATGGCTGCTGGCACGAAAAAGTGACGAAAAATGCTGGATTAAAACTTGGCATGCCTTTATGGGAAATGGATCATCGCGAAGCTGTCGAAGAGTTCATAAATCTAGGGTTTGTAACAATTGTCGTTACGGTTAATTTATCTTTAGGCATGCAAGAGAGCGATTTAGGCCGAACGTTAACCCATGAATACGTGAAGGAACTTGAAACTCGAGGTATTGACCCTTGCGGAGAAGGTGGAGAGTTCCATACCACTGTAATAGACGGCCCCATTTTCAAACAACCTATTCCAATTCGCAAATGTGAAATCATTAAGAATGGAGAATACGCCTTTTTACCTTTGGAATTAGATTAAATAGCCGGTATGAATGGATATTCGCTATGGTCATTACGTGTAGAGGGCACAGTAAAGTTCCAGTGGGAGTGTCAATTGTTTCGTGTAAGTGACACTCCTTTAAAGTTAGTCAATTTTAGATACTATCCCTTCCGAATAAAAATACTTCTTCTTTGTAAAAGATGAAGTCACATACCATTCTTCATAACTAGAAAATAAAGAGGTTTTTCCAAGTTTTAATTCGGTAATTAAAACTTCTCTATCTTCTGTTAGACTTATATATTCTCGAATTTCACTAATGACCAATTGCTCTCGCTCATTTGTCTTTTTTACATAAACACTAATAGCAACAATTAGAAATAGCATTAGAAAGAAAGCCATAATAAAGATAATCATTTTTTTCATTATTTTATCCCCCAGTGTATCTTTAGCCTTTTTCAACAACTTGTTGGTCTGAAGGAGGCTCAGCGCTCGCCCCTGGAGGTGCGAGTAGCCCGTATCGGTAATCAACCTGCTGCTCCAATTATTAATGGTACATATTAGATAATCAACACGCGTGAAAAAATATGATAGTATTTATATAATGGATTTTTATCTCCCCAAAACAACAAACTTTTATGGGTGGTGCTTTCTTGAAAAGAGATTTAATAAAAATAATATGTGTGACTATTATAGGTTCAATTCTTATATTAGCAGTTCCCCATGTTATGGATTATTTTTTATAGGATTTTAATTTACTCATTAATACGCCCAGGTAAATCAATCTTATTATAATACTCGTTACTATTTCTCCGAGTACAGTCCTGATTACTAAAATAACTTATTACTCTTGTATTAGTCTTCCTCTATCATGTAAGAAAAAGAGACGTTATTCCAAAGCCAATCCTTGAAAAATTCTTCTACTGCTTCTTTCATTTCTTTATCATCCATATTCTCGTCAATACCTAATTGTTGTAAAGCAATCTCTTCTTTTATATATTTTGTAGTCACTGAAAAAGTAACTGTCTTACTCATTCATTCCCCTCCTATGTTCCTCATATAAGTTCTGTAAATATTGGCAAGCGCATAAATCTCGACTTAAATTTTTAACTAATACACTTTCTTCCTCTTTTGAAATGAGCGTATACATCAAACAATTGTAGGTAAAGAATATTCTCTCCACACCATTAGTTTATAAGCTATTTTCTAATTCGTCTCGAAATATATGCAACGACCAAAAATAATCCAAAAATCAGCAACGTGATATATATTTTATTATTATTCACCGAGCTTTCGAGAGGTATATGATTCTCATCCTTCATATCAATTGAGTCATTTGATAATTGTTCAATTGGCTGTTCGCCATTTCCTAATTCAGAGATGTCTTTCCCTGCTGCTAGTAAAGGAGTGGTTTTTGAACAAAGACTCACATTCAATGCCCCATCTGCTTCACGTGCATACACTAAATACTCTGTGTTTAAACTAAATTCGTAGCCACAACTTGCTGAACTTCTTTCCGTATTAACAGTAATTTTTGTCCAGTTTGGTCCCTTCCAAGATTCTTTCACCTCAAATATGACAGCGATTGAGTCAGCTGAAGATTGTTGAGATTTATTTTTATTTTTATCTACAATTTCAACAACTTCACCAGAGAAAACTGCTGAACTACGCTCGAACGCTTCTGCAGTATTGGGTTCAACACATGAACAAGCATAACTATTGATAGGTAAAAAATTCATAAACGATAAAAATGTTATCATAAACAATATACTGCACTTAACTAAGTTGTTTTTACCACCTCCCCCCAAACTCTCATCACCCTTTTAACGATTTAGACGATTCTTAAAAGCCGAAGTTACAAATATTTGGTTTTCAATTTTTGCATGCTGATACCTGAAACAGGAAATATTACAATTAGATTTCCGCGACTCATTATGGGATGTTACACTAAAACAAACGGCGCCTGTAAATTTATTAAAAAGGAGAAGAGTTATGATAGAATTACTGCAATTTAATCAAAAAGATTGTCCCATATATTTAAAAAGGCAAATTATATCTTTAATGCGACAAGAGTGGCCTCAAGCGTTTGAAGATAAGGATGAGGATATTCATTGGCCTGACAATCCAGAGACGCAACCGATTTCTTTAATTTTTGTGGAAAACGATGTAGTAATTAGTCATGTTGCGGTTCCTTGGAAGTATATAGAGCATGAAGGACACACTTATAAAGTATTTGGGTTAAGTGAAGTTATGACGAATCCATCTTATCGTCAGCAGGGATTTGGCTTAAAACTTATAAAAGAAGCTTATTCATTTATAGAAATGAATAAACCTGATATTAGTATCTTTACTTGTCAACCTTCTTTAGTGTCTTTCTATACACAAGGTGGCTGGGAGTATAAAGAAAACATAAACCTTATCGGAGGCACGCGAAATAAACCTTTTCGAAGTGATTCCTTAGGGCTTTCTACCATGATTCAGCTTTTTTCAGCTAAGGCTAAAGATAATAGCCATTCTTTTGAAAAGACGGACGTTTATCTTGAATTAGGTGAAGATATGTTATGGTAGGGGATTATTTAAATGAGCTGATTTAGATGCCCGTATTATCTCAATTTAGATATTTTCCTGCTTTCATATATAGCGCTGAATGTCAGTACCCGACTTTGTTGTCATTCGACATAAGGGACGAAACTACAAATTAGGTTTAATGTATTCTCCTGTTGAAGCATTAAAGCCTGCTGCTTCCATTTTTGTCTGATCACTATTCCAACCTATCACTAATATTAGATTAATATTTCTCTCTGTATCTTTTCTAAGCATAAAATTATAACCTTTAGCCCAATCTTTACCAGGGTGAATTCTACCCATTTTCAGTGCTTTTTTAAGCAACTCGGGTGAATCAAATAGAATATCCTTTATTTGCATAAACTCTTTTTTGGGGTAAGGGGAATTATCTTTATTGGTTAAATCATTTATTAGATCAATTTTCCCATTATGGATGGTTACTAAAAAATACTTATTAGTATCTGGCACTCCAAATGAAATATTCCAATGTTTTCTTTCACCGTTACTTCCAATTAACTTCCCAGGCTTATCTAAATCTATATTTATTGCTTGTAATAATTGAGCATCTTTATTCCATTTCAATGCAGTAGGATATGCTAATTCAATCGCTTGCTTTATTGATAACCCTTGGTGTTCATCGACTTCAAATGCACCTTCAGTTGATTGTATTGAATGAGCCGATAATTTCTCAACAGCACTAACTGAAATTAGCAAAAGTAAGACAACAATAACTATTTTTTTTATTTTAATCGTCCCCTTTTTAGGGATATTGTTTCCAAACCTTGTTCAATTATTCCTTCGTTAGTTGAAGAACAAACATCCTTGAGAAAACAAACTTTAATAAATTTAAACTAAAAAACTCGACCCATGTCTAATGGATCGAGTTTTTTAGTTGATTTCATTTTTCCTGATTTCATATATACCGTTGAATGTCAGTACCCAACTTTGTTGTCATTTTTCAAGAAATGTTACGGTAGGAGTTAAACTCATTCAACAGTAACACTCTTAGCCAAGTTCCTCGGCTTATCAACGTCACAACGACGATGTAAGGCTGCATAATAACTAATCAACTGTAATGGCACAACTGATACAAGCGGTGTTAATAGCTCATTCACCTGCGGAATGATTAGGCGGTCGCCGTCTTCATCTACACCAGCCATTGAGATAATACATGGGTAAGCACCACGTGCAGCTACTTCTTTGACGTTGCCACGGATATTTAGAGATACCGCTTCTTGCGTCACAAGGGCAAATACGGGTGTACCTTCTTCTATCAGTGCAATCGTTCCATGTTTCAGCTCGCCACCTGCGAAACCTTCCGCTTGAATATAAGAGATTTCTTTCAGCTTTAAAGCACCTTCAAGACTAACATAGAAGTCAACATTACGGCCGATGAAGAATGCGTTGCGTGCGATTTTCAGGTAATCCTCCGCGATATCTTCTAAAACGTCTTTAGAATCGATAATTGTTTGGATTCCGTTTGCTGCAATCGCTAGCTCCTGTTTCAGATCAAACGTTAAGGTTTTGCCTGAAGCTTGTGCTGTTACATAAGCTGCTACGGCAAGTACTGCTATCTGTGCCACATACGCTTTTGTTGAGGCAACTGCAATTTCTGGGCCAGCATGTAACAATAGCGTATGGTCGGCTTCACGTGACAGCGTTGAGCCCGGTACGTTTGTAATTGTTAGTGTTGGATAGCCCATTTCTTTAATCTTCACCAATACTTGGCGACTATCTGCTGTTTCACCTGATTGAGTTATAAAGATAAATAACGGTTTCTCAGATAGTAGTGGCATGTTGTAGCCGAATTCACTTGAGATGTGAACCTCAGCTCGGATACTAGCCATTTTCTCAAAATATTGTTTACCGATCATACCAGCGTGATAACTTGTGCCTGCTGCAATAATATAAAGGCGATCTGCCGCTTGCAATGCTTGTAAAATGTCTGCATTAATTGCTAATTGACCATCTTCAACTTCATAAGCTTGAATAATTTTACGGATAACAGTTGGCTGTTCGTCCATTTCTTTTAGCATATAGTGAGGGTACGTGCCTTTTTCAATATCGCTCATATCAAGCTCTGCTGTGTAAGGTGCACGTTCCACCTGTGTACCATCTAGTTTTGAAATTTGGACGCTTCCTTTGTGTACAATCACAACTTCTTTATCATGTAACTCCACGAATTGGTCCGTTACTTGAAGCATCGCCATTGCATCTGATGCAACAACATTGAAGCCTTCACCCACACCAACAAGTAGTGGTGATTTGTTTTTCGCTACGAAAATGGTATCAGCCGCTTCCGCATCTAAAAGAGCCAGTGCATAAGAGCCGTGTAAAAGTGATAATGTTTTACGGAAGGCATCTGCTGTTTCAAGACCGTCCTTCACAAGTAATTCCACTAATTGCACGATGACTTCTGTATCTGTATCAGATTTCATCGGAATGCCTTTAAGATATGTTTTTTGTAATAAATGATAGTTTTCGATAACACCATTGTGTACAAGTGTAAAACGTCCTGATGCACTTTGGTGAGGGTGCGCATTTAAACGGTTTGGCACGCCATGTGTTGCCCAGCGTGTATGACCAATACCCACTTTCGCAGCAACGTCCTCGTCTACCGCTCCGCGTAAATCAGCAATACGTCCCTTTTCCTTGAAAATCGTTACGCCATCTTCATTGCGTACAGCAATACCTGCTGAATCATAACCACGGTATTCTAATTTTTCTAACCCTTTCAATAAAACCTCTTTCGCGTCTGCTTCGCCAATATAACCCACAATTCCACACATATTCAAATTCCTCCGATATCGTCAATTTATTGCAACGACAAAGTAGGCCTCAGCTTCTCGAAGTTTTTGGCGTGGTCGCAAATGTAATACCCGTTTCTAACAAAGAAAGGGGATACCCCAATATGAGCACAGTTTTGCACCATTCATCCCTATGAATGGCTCACTTTTCGAAAAGTGAAGCATTATTATTTGTCTTTTGCTTTAAACATGCCTTCATCATTTTTTTGTCCATTCAATTACTTGAATGCTTTAAAAATGAAAACTGACAATCGGGCATTTCGATCGGGAGGCATCCGCCGAATTTTCGATAAACCTCCACCTCGTCTGCTGAAGATGTGTTCCGTCCAATTTCTTCAGCTCTGGCGCTATAATTGTTTTCCGATTTTTAACGCGCTTTCCTCCTTTGCGTTTGCCAAAAGCATCCTTGTTAAAAACTAACTTTTAGCTTTACCATCATACTTAATGATACTCTATCCGTCAACCAATTGTTACAACTTTACATATAAAGCCACGCTAGACTAGCACCTTATAAAAGATTTCTAGCAATAAAAAACTCGACCATCTCTTATGAAAGAGCCAGTCGAGTTTTCTTAATTAAGCTAAGCCCATTTCAGCACGTACAACGGCTGCAATTTGCTCTACATAGCGTTCACAATCTTCTTCTGTTGCCGCTTCTACCATTACGCGTACTAACGGCTCTGTCCCTGAAGGACGTACAAGAATACGGCCATTACCAGCCATCTCAGCTTCAACTAATGTAATAACAGCTGCCACTTTTTCATTTGCCGTCACAGCATGCTTGTCTGTCACACGTACGTTGACTAAACGTTGTGGGAAAATGGTCATTTCTCCAGCAAGCTCAGACAATCTTTTACCTGTTACTTTCATAATATTCACCAATTGAATACCTGTTAGTAAGCCGTCACCCGTAGTATTGTAATCTAAAAATACAATATGACCTGACTGCTCACCACCAAAGTTATAGTCATTCGCACGCATTTCCTCTACTACATAACGGTCTCCTACAGCTGTTTGTACACTTTGCATGTCATTTTCTTCAACAGCTTTATAGAAGCCCATATTGCTCATCACAGTCGATACAACCGTTTGCTTTTTCAGACGACCTTTATCGTTCAAATATTTACCGATGATAAACATAATGTGGTCGCCATCTACAATAGCGCCATTTTCATCTACTGCAATTAAACGGTCTCCGTCGCCATCAAATGCTAAACCAATATTCGCACCCTTTTCAACTACAAAGGCAGCTAAACCTTCTGGATGTGTAGACCCAACACCTTCGTTAATGTTAAGTCCTGTTGGTGAAGCACCCATTGTTGAAATATCTGCCTCTAAGTCAGCAAATAAATGCGTCGCAAGCGAAGATGTCGCCCCATGTGCACAGTCAAGCGCAACATGAATATCCATAAACTCTTCTTCAATTGTTTGCTTTAAGTATTGAATATATTTTTGACCACCTTCGAAATAGTCACTCACTGAGCCTAAATCTGCACCGATTGGACGTGGTAATTCATCTCGCTCAGCATCTAGAATAGCTTCAATTTCTGCTTCTTGTGCATCTGTTAACTTGAAACCATCTGGACCAAAAAACTTAATGCCATTATCTGCAACAGGGTTGTGTGAAGCTGAAATCATAACGCCAGCATCAGCACTCATAATGCGTGAAAGGTAAGCAACCCCCGGTGTTGAGATAACACCAAGGCGCATTACTTCTATCCCAATTGATAGGAGCCCCGCAACAAGTGCCCCTTCTAGCATTTCACCTGAAATTCGAGTGTCGCGACCAATTAAAACTTTCGGACGATCCTTTGCATCTTTCGTTAAAACATATCCGCCTGCTCGGCCTAGTTTAAATGCAAACTCCGGTGTTAACTCAGTATTTGCGACGCCACGAACGCCATCTGTTCCAAAATATTTACCCATTATTATTTTTCTCTCCTTCAACGCACAGTGATCATAGTGAGTTCGTCGTTGCTCGACGTTATCACAACCCACTTGCCTACTTTTGGAAAAGTTATTTTTTCGTCTTCTTTAGAAATAGCACTTTCAAATTATAGTAAGTTATTCATCAAGAATCAATATCTTCTGTTGGAATATCAGGTACTACGTTGCTCATAGTATCCTCTTCCACCTTAGTTACAGTCGCTTTTACTTTAATTTTTTGCTCTGCTAATTTTGTTATACCTTCAGGTGCTTTCACTTCAAATTCATATGTCTTGGATTCCGTTATTTTGGATAAATCTACTTCAACAGCAAGCTCTGTTAATGCACTAATAATAGATTTAGAACCATAGACTTTCAATGTTGTAACATCTGTTGTCAGTGAATCGATCGTCACGCCATCTGGAGCCTTCCCTACTGTTTGAATTTTAATAGGTATCTCCTTGCTATATTCACTAATATTCACTTGAACCTTCACTTTTGCAGGCTCTATCGTTACATCTAACTTATTAGAATTCCGATCTAATACCCGAACATCTGTTACTTGTGAGAAGGATTGCTTCAACCCTTTTTCACCCAAAACAGTCGCTTTTACAGACCTAATACTGTCAATTGTACTTTTAGCACCCGTTATAAATACGGTAGCCGGATCCACTGTCATACCTTTTAGTGTAAAAGCATCATCAATCACACTATTAGTCAGCTCTGGGTCTACACGGAATTCCTTGGTAATTCTTTCATCGATATCAATATCCACATGCGAAGGATCAATTGTCACTTCCAACTTCTCTGAAAGGTTTTCATGTTGAATACTCACATTATACTTACCAATTAAAAATTCTCTTAAATCAACAAACACTGTAAAATCTTTCGTTTGCTTTGCATTTAATACAAGCTGAACCGGACCCTTTATCGTAACATCCACAGTTTTCGGCACCCCTGTAACAATCAGGATCTTATCATCATAATACACTTCCACTGGTACATCTTTAATCACTTCGACCTGCTCATTCGTATCTACATTATCCGTTGAATTTGGCTCAGTATCTACAGAGAAAAACAGTAAACAAGCAAGACAAAGTGCTATGATTCGTAAAAACCACGGACTATCCATCATTTTATCCATTCTTTTTCCCCCTCCAAGTTAACTTAGAGGCTGTGTTCGACTCTTGTGCCGACCCGAACCACATTTTCCGGAGCAATGTTCCAAATTCTTCCAAAGTAAGACTACGATGCAAATTGCCATTTAACGCTAAACTAATTGCCCCAGTTTCTTCTGACACAATAATTGTTACTGCATCAGTTACTTCACTTAAACCGAGTGCTGCCCTATGTCGTGTTCCCAATTCCTTTGAGATGAAGGGACTTTCTGATAGTGGTAAATAACAAGCTGCTGCCGTCACTTTATCTTTTTGCATAATAACCGCCCCATCATGGAGTGGTGTATTCGGTATAAAAATATTAATGAGCAATTCTGAAGTAATTTCAGCATTTAAGCCGATGCCTGTTTCAATATATTCATTCAGGCCCGTTTCTTTTTCAATCGAAATCAACGCCCCTATACGGCGTTTTGCCATGTAACTAACAGACTTTTTCATAGCTTCGATTAATCTTGTTTGCTCTTCTTCTTCTTGGCTGTTGGAGCGCTGGAATAACTTCCCTCGTCCAATTTGCTCTAGACCTCTGCGAATTTCTGGTTGGAAAATAATTATAATCGCCAAGAAACCCCACCTAATGACTTCTTCAAGCATCCATCTAAGCGTTTCTAATCCAAAAAATTCTGTCACCATTTGTGCAATAATGATGATGAAAATCCCTTTTAATAATTGTACAGCCTTCGTACCTTTAATGAGGGTTAAGACTTTATATATAACGTACCAAACAAGCAGTACATCAACTACGTTTACAAAAACATTCACTGGTGTTAAATCTGTGAACTGTTCAATAATTTGCATGTGGCATCCCCCACTTTTCCTTGCGAATCCATACATATTCAGTATAGCATACTCTAAATAAATGTAACTTTTTTCAAACAAAAAGTCTACTCAAATGAGTAGACTTCATTAGTCTTCTACGTTCACTACTTTGTAGGACGTGCAAATTATTATTTAGTTTCACTCTCAGTAAATGTCATAACGCTCTTCGTAGCGCCCTTTATTTTATACCAAAGCCATTCGAATGCTTCGTCGATTTCTTCAATTTGCCCAGAAACGACTGCTGTGGATGCCATATACTTACCATTAATAATCGTGACATTACCATCAACTTCTCCTTCAACAACCAAATCTCCATTTTTCACGACGATGTCACCTTTGACAACCTCACCCTTAGGCACAATCACAGTTTGTCCTTCAACAACAAGGTTTGGCTGTTTTGTTACAGAAAATTGTTGGTCGTCCTGGAAAATACCTAGTAATGCAGTACTCATAAACAAACAAAAAACAGCTGCCGCTACAAAGAATGGATGCCTACGTATCCACTTTTGCATACCTACGCGGTTTTTTGGTTTCGGTAAACGGTCCATCACTGATGCTTCAAAATGCGGAGGCGCTTCTATATGGGAGGCACTTTTGATAAAAGTAATTGTTTCGCTTAACTCATTCATAAGTTGCTTGCAGTCCGCACAAGACTGTAAATGCTGTTTTAACTCTTGCTCTTGGTCACGACTAATATCACCATCTAAATAGTCATGCATGTATTCAATCAAATGCTCTGGACAAGTATTCATGATGCTCCCCCTCCTACAAATTGTTCAATTGCTTTCTTAATGCCTCTCGCCCACGATGAATTCTTGTTTTCACTGTTCCGAGTGGTAGATCCAAAATTTCGCTAATTTCCTGCAACGATAATTCATCTATATATTTCAGCACAATAACTGAACGATACTTATCTGGTAAGCGTCCAATTTCATATTGAATACGATCCTGTAATTCCATTTGCTCTAATTGTTCCTCGGGCAACTTTTCGTCGGCTGCAATTTGGGAATACATGTCGAGCCCTTCTGTTCCTGATACCTCTGCATCTAAGTAATAATCTGGTTTCTTTTTTCGGATTCTGTCAATACAAAGGTTCGTTGCAATACGATACAGCCATGTTGCAAATTTCCGCTTCTGATCAAAAGTATGCAAATTCATATAAGCCCGGACAAATGCTTCTTGCGCAATATCTTCCGACTCTTGTTTATTTCCAAGCATTCGGTAACACACTTGGTACAGTTTGTGCTGATAGAGACTCACAATATCGGTAAATGCGCTTTGGTCGCCTTTTAGCACTTGTTTTATTCGTTTATTTACTAACGCATCCATTGTGTCGACCTCTCCACCTTTACAACTGTCTTATACTATACGGATTAGCTATAAGAAAAGTTTCATTATACTTTTAATTATAACAAATTATTTTTATAAATAATGGTAAATGGCAATTTTTTTACAACATATTTTTCAGACTAATGTTTCCCCGAATAACGAACCCATCAAAGCAACCGCTACATCCGCTGTTTTATTCTTCTCATCTAGTATTGGATTGACTTCCACAAACTCAGCAGAAGTTAACATACCTGACTCGTGTATCATCTCCATAGATAAATGACTCTCTCGATACGTCAAGCCACCAGGTACCGGCGTCCCAACACCAGGCGTATATAATGGATCCAGTCCATCTAAATCCAACGATAAATGCAAACCATCCACATTGCGTGCCTTCAAATAGCTAAGTGCATCATCCATCACAGCTGTCATGCCTAACTTATCTATTTCATGCATTGAATATACTTTAATGCCCTGCATATGAATTAACTCTTTTTCCCCCGAATCAACTGAGCGTGCCCCAATAATAATTACATTTTCAGCCTTAATTTTCGGAGCATACCCTAGGATTTGCACTAATCTTTCATGTCCAAGTCCAAGACTGACTGCAAGCGGCATTCCATGAATGTTTCCCGAAGGTGTCGTCTCAGGTGTATTCAAGTCTGCATGTGCATCAAACCATATAACACCGAGATTTTTATAATGCTTCCCTAATCCAGCAAACGTTCCAATTGCGATGCTATGATCTCCACCTAACACTAGCGGAAATTCTTTTTCTTCTACAGTAAGATGTACTTTATATGCAAGAGCCGTGCTGACATCAACTACCTCATCTAAATTCAATAATTGCTTATTATCAATCGCTGCTTGATATTTATTACTAACACGAATATCTCCTTCATCATGTACGTTAAGACCAATTGCTTCAAGTTTTTCTACCATTCCCGCATAACGAATCGCGCTAGGTCCCATATCCACGCCACGTCTCATTTGCCCATAGTCAGTCGGTACGCCAATAATTGATATTTTAGAGTTATTCATATTTCCATACCCCCTTTGTGATATACAGCAATTGTAAAGTCTAAGTCGTACTTGGCTCAACTCTACATTTTTCTGAATTTTTATACAATTCATCACACCAAGGTCTAACTGCATCCCGATTTTGAATTGTGCTGTATTAAGATAAAAGAAGGCAAAAAAAATCCCCTACCATTTTATAGTAAGAGATTAGTATCTGTAGTTAATGTTACACTTTTTAATGTTATTTAGAAAAGTGAGCCATGAAGGACTCGAACCTTCGACCCTCTGATTAAAAGTCAGATGCTCTACCAACTGAGCTAATGGCTCATAAAACAAAAAAGAAAAAATGGCTGGGGAACCTGGATTCGAACCAGGGCATGACGGAATCAAAATCCGTTGCCTTACCGCTTGGCTATACCCCAATAAATGGCGGTCCCGACCGGGATCGAACCGGCGATCTCCTGCGTGACAGGCAGGCATGTTAACCGCTACACCACGGGACCATTTATACATCTTTTGGACATTTATTAATATACCATAGATTAAAGTAATGTACAATACTTTTTCACTAAAAATATAGCTCAACAGCAATTTTTTATTGCACTTCTGTTTTAAAAAAATTTTTTACGTATTCCTACAACATGTTCCGCCGTTATGAAAATGAAAAAATTGAGGTTTTAGTTTAGATTGAAAAACATCAGGAAGTTTTTGAAAAGCGGCGAATTTGGCTAGTAACGCTAGAAAAATGGCTAGTATTAGCGAATAGTAGGATAGCTGTATAAGGGAGGT
>JAVWKG010000014.1:0-40894 GCA_036638655.1 Lysinibacillus sp.
TGTGACCAACATCGTGTTGTCCCGAGACCCTGGAGCGAGCTCGCGAGTGAAGCGGCTCATCAGACGCCCCCCGAAAGCGCACAGCCGGAACGGAAATCAATCCTAGATGATGCTGATGAGACAAAATATCTGGTTTATCTTATTTGAAGCATTAAAATGCCGATAGCGAATTGCTATCGGCATAATGAGTAACTTAATCTTGTTGTCCTGTTGTAAACCAATCTTGAACATCCCATACTTTTGTCACGAGACCTTCATAAAACTCAGGTTCATGGCTGACAAGAACGATTGTCCCTTTGAAAGCTTTCATAGCACGTTTTAACTCTTCTTTTGCATCAACATCCAAGTGGTTTGTCGGTTCGTCAAATAGAAGCCAGTTTGTTTCATCCATCATTAGCTTACAAAGTCGAACTTTTGCCTGCTCTCCACCTGATAATGAATTAAGTGGACGTGTAATGTGATCTGTTTTTAAACCAGCACGAGCAAGTGCAGCACGAATTTGTGCTTGCTCCATGCTTGGGAAAGCATTCCAGACATCGTCAATCGGTGTAATTTTGTCAGCTTTTACTTCCTGTTCAAAGTAAGAAGGTACTAAATAATCACCGCGAATTGCTTTACCATCTAATGGGTTTATTTTGCCGAGCATTGTTTTTAGTAAAGTAGATTTACCGACACCATTCATGCCTACTAATGCGATTTTTTCTCCACGTTCAATCATAAACGTAAGTGGTGGTAGCAGTGGCTTGTCTTTATCATAGCCAATGACAAGATTTTCTGCTTCGACAACGTAGCGACTTGGTGTACGTGCTTCTTTAAAGCTGAACTCAGGTTTTACCGCTGTTTCAGGGCGATCGATACGTTCTAGACGATCCAACTGTTTCGCACGGGATTTCGCACGACCTGTTGTTGAATAACGAGCCTTATTTTTAGCGATGAAATCCTCTTGCTTCTTAATAAACTCCTGCTGTTTTTCGTATGCATCAATATGTTGGCGTTTATTGATCTCAGCAAGCTCTAAAAATTTCTCGTACGTTGCTGTATAGCGTGTGAGCTTTGAAAACTCTAATTGGAAAATAACATCCACAACACCGTTCATAAATTCAGTATCATGCGAAATTAATAAAAATGCGTGAGGATAATTTTTTAAGTAATTAGCTAACCATGCAATATGCTCTTCATCCAAATAGTTGGTAGGCTCATCTAGTAGTAAAACTTTTGGCTTTTCAAGCAAAAGCTTTGCGAGTAAAACCTTTGTACGTTGACCACCAGAAAGAGCTGTTACATCCCGGTCTAAGCCGATTGCATCCAATCCTAGACCACGCGCAACTTCTTCGATTTTCATATCAAGTGAATAAAAATCACCTGCATCAAGTGCATCTTGGACTTCAGCCATTTGCTCTAAAAGTTCCTCTAGCTCCTCAGGTGTTGCGTCACCCATTTTACCTGTAATTTCGTTTAACTCTTCTTCTTTTTTATAAAGAGGTAGAAAGGCATCGCGTAATGCATCTCGCATTGAGCGACCTGCTGTTAGCACCGTATGTTGGTCTAAGTAACCATAATGTGTGCCTGGTAGCCATTCAACGCGGCCAGTATCATGAATTGCTTGACCAGTAACGATACTCATCATTGTTGATTTACCAACACCGTTAGCACCAACAAGACCAATATGATCGCCTTCTACTAAGCGAAATGAAACATCTTTAAAAAGTGTGCGATCACCGAAAGAGTGACCTAAATTTTCGACTGTTAATATTGCCATATATATTCCTCCGTGTTGTTATCGATTATAGTGCAGCCAATTGTTTGTTGAGTTCTGCTAATCTATCTTCCATGTTTGCAAGGCGTTGTTCCGCTTGTGCTACTTGATCGTTATGACCTGTAGATTCTAGCTTCTCAATGTCGCCTTGTAAATTTATATAATCCATTTTTAGTTCAGTAATTTGGTATTGAATATCACTTTTTGTAGTCATTAGTATGGCTCCTTTAAATAACATTATTATGAATTAAAGCGGATAACCGCTAGTGCAGATAGCTTCAAAAAATTCTAGTACATTGTATCATATACGCTCGCCTAGTATCACTATATTGTAGCAATATTATGTCGATCATAGGCAAAATCTAGTAACAATGTTTCGAGTGCTTTGTTATTATTAGCAATATCTAGTTGTTGCTGCTTCTTTACAGCACGTTCGCCCCTTGCTTCATGTAATAATAGTTCCATTACGGCATTTTGAATATGAGATTGTTTCATTTTGCGTCCGAGACCAAGGTGGATGAAGCCATTATGCTCACGAGGGAAAGCGTGTAAAAGCTGATCTTCATTTTGCGCGAGTGTAATACAAGGAACACCGTACGAAGCGACTTTATAAGGTGTGTAGTTTGCATTGCAAATAATAATATCAGCTTTAGGTAATTTGTTTAGAAGTGCATTTTTCTCTCGGAGGATTGTAGTGTTACGACGGCTGAGCACCATCATATTTAAATCATCAGTGGCGTGAAGGTAATTTTCGTCGATAATAATGGTGATTTGTAGTGGTATATGAAGCTGAGTTAGATGTCGAAGTGTGCGATATGTTAAGTTATGCTCGTCCCCATCTTCGAATGCAACGACAATATGGGGTGGCTGTTCAAGTGGTTTTGTGTCAGTTAGCGGTTTTGTTAGTGTATAGGTTGACGGAAGTGCAAAAGCGAAGCTGCCTCCAATATAGTGAGAAGGGAAGTAATCCTTTGCTTCTTGATAGAGTGATAGGAGCACGTAGTCACACGCTTGACCACCCTCACCGAAGTCATCAAAATGGACAATCGTGTTACAAAAATTACGTAGACTAAGGACTTGCCATGGCTCGGAGTCTCGTCCATCTCGAATGATTAAATCGGGCTCTAAACTTTTCAGATGCTTAGGGAGTTGGTCGAAATGATCAAATAGGATCGGCGACAAATTTTCAGCAGTTAAAATTTGAATGGCTGTGTTTGATGTGGATTTAACAAAGATTAAAACCTTCTCGTGTGCTAATAATTTTGCTAGCGTCGCAACCCGTTCAAATGGATAAAGTCCTTTATCTATGCAACTCTCAATAATAAAGACGATTGTTTTCTTCGGTTGAATTGTTTGAGGTTCATTTTGCAAGTGTATCCCATCCTTTCTACTTCTACACTAAGCTATGGCGAGAAAAGGCTAAGTATGTGTAAAATATTGTTTATAAAAAATAATTGTGATTTTTAGTAATATCATCATATAAAGGGAGTGTTCGATTTATGAAAATGCGCACTGCTATTGTAGTTGGAGCGACAGGATTAACAGGCTCTTCTTTAGTGAAACAATTATGTGGAAATAATAAATACGTTTCGGTAGCTGTTATTGCAAGGCGTAAACTTGCATTTGAACATCCTAAATTAGAAGTGAAGATTCTTTCATTAGATACAATTGAAGAAAGTGACATTGGCTTTGCAGATGAATTATTTTGTTGTTTAGGAACGACCCAAAAAAAAGCAGGTTCAAAAGAAGAGTTTGAAAAAGTAGATTTCGAATATCCATTGAGAATTGCATCATTAGCAAAAAAGCGTGGGATTCCACATATGCTTGTCATGAGTGCGATGGGGGTAAAGGAAACGTCCCCTTTTTATTATAGTCGTGTAAAGGGCAAGCTCGAAAATGACTTAATAGAATTAGGTTTGCCTAAACTTTCAATTATTCGACCATCTCTATTAGTAGGAAACCGCGGGGAATTTAGGTTAGGCGAAAAAGCAGGTGAGCTTGTACTAAAGGTGGCTAATCCATTATTGTTAGGACCTCTAAAAAAATTCCGTTCAATCGAAGCCGCACAAGTAGCGAAGGCAATGATTGTGATTGCGCTTCAGGAGAAAAAAGAAGCCGTAATGATTTATGAATCAATGGCATTAGCGAAAATGGACTTTACGCAAGAGGAAGACAAATTTGCAACTGAGGAAATAATAATTAATCGTGACAAATTTAAAAATAGTGATCTTGTAGATAAAGATGTTCACTTTAAACGCCAAAAGAAAGACGATAATTGAGCAAATAATTCATTCCGTCTAAAGGCTGAATTTTCGCTTTCATCTCCGCCGTTCCTTTTCGAGTAGGAATTCATTTGTTACAATATTATTGTAGAAAGATGAAAGTGGAGGAAAGAAGCATATGAAAATTTTACTTGTAGATGGCACAATGTTTGGTCGTAAAACGGGTGTTATTTTAGAGCAAGTTTCGCAATACATTCAAGATATCGATGCGGATTTCGATTTAGAAATTATGCATTTTAGCGAATATAACCACCAAATCGTGGATGGCTCACCTTTGAATGACGATATGAAATTAATGATTCGAAAATTTGAAGAAGCAGACGCGTATGTAATTGCAACACCGATTTTCCAAGCGTCAATACCAGGTGTACTGAAAAATGCTTTTGATTTCCTACATCCTAAAACAATGCGCTATAAACCTGTCTCAATCGTGGCAAATGGCGGAACGTACCAACATCATTTAGTAGTAGAAAATCAGCTAAAACCAATTTTAGATTATTTCCGTGCGCTTGTTACGCCAAACTACGTATATACGCACACATCTCATTTTGATGGAAATAATATGATTACAGATCAAGATGTTCACGATCGTTTACGAGAATTGGCACGTGTTTTCGTTCAATATTGTGAAATGAGTAAAACATTACCGAAAGAACCACTCGACCAGCATTAATCAACTCTCTCCCCCGGCTAAGAAATATATTATAGCGTGGGGGATTTTTTCATTTCAAAATTGATGAATCGGTATGTTAAAATAGAGCTTTAGTGCTTCGGAGAAAATGAGGAAAAGGAGGTTGCTCATGCAGGACAAGGCTTTACTAGAAAAACAGCGCTGTAATCTTATTTTGACGAATAAGGCGAAAGAGGGAGTAGAGGAATGTTCAGCTAATGAGCATGCCTTTTTTGCGTTACAAAATGTTATGACAGTGCATATTGAAAAACGAAAAGCAAAAACACAAGGGGAAACCTTTTTATCGATTTATATAGATGGTGAAGAGAACGCGAAGCTAGCAGAAAAGTTAGCTGGGAAAACAGCAATTTTAGATTGTGTATTAAGAAATGACGGACTGCTCGCTACGAATTTTAGGCGTGTGCATTTGTATGGATCAGTGAAAACAAATCGTCGTTTAGCTGTGCCGATACAATTTGTAACGAAACCAAATAATGGTGCGGGTATACCGATGCCATTACATACAAAAATTCGTGAATTACCAATTGCTGAGGAACGTACGGACTATGTGAAAAAACGTATTGCGAGCTGGGAAGGTTATTTAGAAATTCAAGAGCGCGATGCGGCTATTGAGGATATCCAAACAGAATATAAGCAATCTTATTTTAATGAAGATTTCACACGCATTACACTCGTTTGCCCTTTTTTGAAGGCAAAAGAATGGAAGCAAATTAATGGTCTAAGTGTGAATGTACAAGGAATTCGTGGGGGAATCGGTCAAGTTTTAAAGGCGAATGCCCAAAAACAAACGGTTGAAATTGAACTAAAGCCTTTTGCACAGGAGCAAGCACGGAAAAACCAATTGAATCTTCGTTCAAAGGAAGTAAGCTTTAGTAATTTCGCGACGCAAAGCCAGCTGAAAAGGTTGCGTAATGGTTTTAAAAAGTTAGAAAAAGGTGAGGCGGTTAATGCTAGTCTAGAGACGATTTTATTTGAAAAGCGTCCGACTGTCCGCACATCCAAACTACTGAATAATTTAGAGTTCCATAATAACTTGAATGACTATCAACGTAATGCGGTTATTGGTGCTATGTCAGTTGAAGATTTGTATGTCATTCAAGGTCCACCAGGAACAGGTAAAACGACTGTAATCTCAGAAATTTGCCAGCAAAATGTCAAAGCTGGATTGAAAACACTTGTCGCCTCGCAGTCCAATTTAGCAGTAGATAATGCGTTAGGACGCCTTCTTTCCAATCAAGAAATACGTATATTGCGCTATGGGCGTACGGAAAGTATTGAAGAAGAAGGAAAGAAATTTATCGAAGAAAATGTTGCGCATTACTGGAAAGAGCAAGCGTTACAAGCAATAGGAGATGAAATTGCTTCTTTTGACGTGCGCGAAAAAGAATTAGGCTCGAACATTACAAAAGCGAAGGATAATCTTGAAAAACTACAAACACATTTACAGCAGGTCGAGCAAGAAATAAAAGAAAAAGAGCAAGCTGCTATTGATGAACCCATTTTACAAGAAGAAATTCTTGAGCTGAAAAAGAAATTAAAAGCGGCGAAAGCAGAGCAGCAAGAGTTTGAGCAACAACTTGTCCAATATGTTCAGCAAATGGATGTTTTAGAACCAGCATTAAGCAAACTAGAACAAGCCCTGTCAGAAAATCCTTCAATGGAGCAATTACAGCAAGAGATGTCTTTGCAAACAAAACAAATTCAGCAATGGCAAGCTGTTCTAGAATATAAAGAATTAACGGCAAAGCATGAACGAATAGCCCAATCCCTACAGCACCTCCAAGTGACTTATACAAATGAGCAGGAGCGACTAGCACAACTAAAAGAAGCCGAAAAGTATGTCAATTCATTAACAACATATAATCTTGTTCAACGTTTTTTACAGCATTATGATATTCGACCTTCGCAAATCATAGCGCAGCAAATTGCTAGGCTGCAACATGTCGAGGAACCAAAGGATTTATCGGATTGGGCAAATATGAATACAAGACTTCAAAAAGCAATTGCGAAATTAGAATCACTGCTACAACCGGACAATATTCAACGCGTCACTTCAAAAAATCGTATGCAGCCTGTACAGTCTTTTTCTATGCAAAATATACGAGGTGTTTTCACACAGTTAAATACAGTATTTGCAGAAGGGCAAACGCCTGAGGAAGAACGGGTCGAGCACTTTTTATTGGAGCTGTATATGCGACGTGATTTTGTATGGCAAAAAGGTGCTCAAACTCAAAGAACCCAGCAAAGTGTCGAGCAATTATTTATGTCACTACGTGAAAGTTTAGCTGGCTTACTAAAGCAGGAAAGTGCGATTACAAGCTTTAATTTACAAAGGGAGAAACGCCAATTACAGCCATATGAACAAAGTGCCCAGCAATATGAAGTAAGTACGGCACAGCTAAAACAGCAGTTTGAGGAGTTGCCAACAGAATCAGCAGAACAGCTGCAAACAATGCTGTCACAGGCTAAATCCAATTTGCAAACATGTACAAAACAGCAGCAGGCAGTTGAACAAGCGATGCTACAAATCACACCAAAACGTGAGGAGTTAGACAAGGTTACTGTGCGAAAGCAGGAAGTCGCGCAGCAACAACAACAAGTAGAAGAGGCATTAAAAGAAATAAATATAGCCGGCTTGAAAAAAGAAAAGCAGCTAAAGAAACTAACGGAAATTTTGTATTCCACTCCTGAACGAGCACATGAAGAAGTTTCGGCATCCATCAAGTTAGCTATTGGTGAAATCGAAGAGCTAGAGCGTAAAGAAAAGCAATTACCAATTCGTCAAAAATTACAGCAAATGTGGCAGGAGAAATTAGAAAACGCAACTGAGCATGATTTAGATGAAATTCGTAAACTGTATGTAAGGCACGCTAATGTCATTGGTACAACATGTGTGGCATCTGCCAGCAAAGAATTTATGGACAACTACCCAACATTCGATGTTGTTATTATCGATGAAGTATCTAAGGCAACACCGCCTGAACTACTACTGCCAATGTTAAAAGGGAAGAAAATTATTTTGGTAGGGGATCATCATCAATTGCCACCATTATTAGGTGACGATACATTGGAAGAAACATTGAAGGCAATGCTTGAGAAAAATCCGAATTTTGATGGCGCGCAGGAATTGAAAAATTTATTGCGTGAATCATTATTTGAGCGCTTATTTAATAACTTGCCTGCAACGCATAAGCAAATGCTCGCTTTACAATACCGAATGCACGAAAAAATTATGCATAGTATTACGCCGTTTTATGCGCATGAGGAAGCCGGTTTGCAATGTGGCTTGCCTGATTCTGATGCAGCTCGAGATCATGGCTTAGAAGGACAATTTGTCAGCCGTGACGACCACTTGCTATGGATTGATATGCCAGATGAAAAACCATTCTTCGAGGAACAAATGAAGGGTGGGACAAGTCGTTACAATGAAGGAGAATTACAAACAATTCGTCGCATCCTCATTGATTTAAATGACTCGGTTATTGCAGCTAAAGAGGCGGGCAGAATCTCGCTAGACGACAAGAAAAGTGTTGGTGTCATTAGCTTCTACGGCGAGCAAGTGAAGAAGATCAATCGACTGATTCAACAAGAATTGAATTTGCCACACTTGCAATTTAGAACAGGAACGGTTGATAAATTCCAAGGTATGGAGATGGATGTTATTTTAGTTAGTATGGTACGTAATACTGTAAAGGGCGGCGATGTGGGCTTCGCAAGAGATTATCGCCGTCTAAATGTAGCTTTATCGCGAGCGAGAGAACTATTAATGCTTGTCGGTAGTGCAGATATGTATGCGAAACGTGCTAAACATCAAGAAACACGTGATATGTATAGCAACCTACTGAAAACAGTAAAGTCATACAATGGCTTACGTAACCATGAAGGACAGGTGAAGTAGTGTGTCTAAATTACAACAACGATTATCGAGGGAGCTACAACAAAATAGTTCTGTGAAAATCGTCGCCACTAATAATTGGTGTATGCCAATTCGTACGGTTGAAGTGACATACGAACCAATTCGCCGTTCGAAAATGGACGTATTCATGACAATGCTGCTTATTAGTATTCAAGAAGCCGATATGCGGAGTGCCGAAGATTTAAGTGAATTACTTTTAGTAGATCCTTTATTCGCAGAGGACCTAGTGACATTAATGACAAGGGTTCGATTGCTCGAAAAAGTAGAGGGCTACTATCGTCTAACTGCTAAAGGGGAAAACCAATTGGCGCTAGGTATTTTTGAAGAGGAATTGAAAGTAGCATCTAGCAGCCTTTTGTACAGCCCATGTCACAAAGATTTTCTTAAGGGCGATTTAGAAAGTTTGGAAGAACATGACGAACTACCAGAGCCATTCCGTTATGTCGATGAAAAAGAGGAAAGTAGGGTTACTTTTGAAGATGCTTTGCTTATTGAGGCATTAAAAGCAATGGCAGCAGATGATGAAGACGAACGTGTGGAGGCTGTGGCTTCAGAAGCGGCACAGACCATCATATCTTCAATTATTTCAGCGGAAGCGACGCAAATCAATGACATACCGTGCCATGAATTTATCGTTTACGATAAGGAGCAAGATATACTATACGCACGTATTTGGAATACATTAACAGACCGTTGGGATAAAGAATTAGAGCAACAGCTCACGACGCGAGAGCAGCTACAATGGCGGGCAAAATATTTGTGAATGACTAGCTGTACCTAATGGAGATAAACCTTCTAGGTACAGCTTTTTTTGTTTTTTTTGAATGATAAACTCATAGTGGAAAACGGTTAATAATAAAGTGAGGCATCGATAAAGTTTGTATAAATAAGGTAACCAAGAAATACTGCTAGAAAAACAATAATCGTCATAAAGATAATAAACGATGGTCTAAAAGTAGGCTGTTCCATTTCAGCACCCCTCCCACATAAATGAATCTTCCGCATTTCAATATATGTGGGGAGCTTAAGAGTATGCAAAGTTTCAGGTATATTCATTAATCATCCTTTACTAATACAGTTAGTTTTCAAAAATCTTTACTCATCACCAAAAATTGAGGATGATAATTGATTTTAGTAGATTATTAGACACAAGGATTTATGAAAGGGTGTGCAATTTAAAATGTTTGGTTGCCAGGCGTCCAAACAAAAATAGCCTACCGAATGTGTTTCCCATTCGGCAGGCTACTCGTGTATTCCACTTTCGCTGGCAACCTCTAATTTATAACTCCGCTTTGCGACATACATGGCTTGGTCAGCATGATGCATAAGTGTTTGTCCATCCATTCCATCTTCAGGAAATTGACTGATACCAACGCTGAGCGAAATAGGTAAATCAGGATGAGTTGTTGTAATATGTTGTGAAAATGTATATTGTAATTGCTCGATAAACTGATTCGTTAGCTGTTTCGAATAGGCAACTCGTAGGAAAAGGACAAATTCATCCCCGCCTAATCGTGCAACATCTCCCGCATCCTTCACTGCATCTTGCAATATTTGTGCCGTAGCTTGAAGTAATTCGTCTCCTACTTGATGACCATACGTATCATTTAAACTTTTAAAATTATCGATATCTATTAAAAGTAATGTAAGTGTTTGCTGCTCAATTCGACATGTTTCCATCGCTGCTTCTAGTCGCATAGTAAACGATCGCCGATTTTGCAAACGTGTTAAAGAATCATGGTAAGCGAGAAATTCGATTTCCTTTTGATATTGATTTTGTAACGTCACATCCTGGAGGAGCAACAGAATATGCATCTGATTGTCCACCAGTATATAATCTGCATTGACGAGCAATAAAAATTGGACATCATTATTTGAAATACTCAGAGCGTAATCTTTAATTTCTGTTTCGGTTAAAAGCTGTTCCTTTAACTTATCATCCAGTAAAGTAAATAATTGCTCTTGTTGGAGATTCAACTTATCAAGCAATCTTGTTGCAGCAGGATTTGCATCATGAATTATTCCTTTAAAGTCCAGAAGCAGAATAGCGTTTGGATTTAAACGAAATAATTTTTCATAACGTTTATCATACATATTAAGAAAATCATATTGATTCATTATCCGGCGTAGGAAGTAGCACCAAACGATTCCCGCATATATATAGGCATAGGGCGGTAATTTGTAATCGTATTGAAAAAAGCCTAATACAATATTTAAAATAATAGCTACCCAAACCCCAATTATCAGTTGATGGTAGATTGCGCGTTGTTCTTCAATTTTCACCTTGGATTTTGCAATCAATAAAGGGATTAAGTAAAGCATATCTATGAAAGTACTAACAGTCATGGCTATGTAATAGTCCCTATTATAGATTGGGTATTTCCACATTCCCTTTTCAAAAAAGTCTTGTGTAAAAATCAATTCAGCACCGGTGAAAATATTTAAGATAACAAAAAGCAGAGGTACATAAAAGATATACGGATACAGAAAACGAGGCCAGTTGGTATAAAGGCCTGTAAATTTCACAAGAAAGTGAAGGCATAATCCAGGAATAATAAAACCTACACTACTTAGCCAAAGAGAAGAAAGAATAGGACTATATTCTATCGAGACTTGATTTCTCACGAACTCTTCCACAAATAGTAATAAAAAGCAAACGGCGATTAGACTTAGTAAAATATGCTCTGTTTTTCTTTTATTGCGAAGAAGTATATCCGTTGCCATGTAAGTCAAAAATAAAATTGGTAGTCCGTGGGTCAACAGAAGTAGTAATGCCTCATTCAATTCCATGCATCCATTGTCCTCCTTTCACAATAAATAATAATTCCATAGTAACTTACCCCTATGATTTATTCCACAATTTTAAAAATTTTGTCAAATTAGCACGTATTGAATTTGTAGATACCGGGGCGTCACCCAAACAACTCAAACCTATTTCGATTACTGAGGACAGACCGAAGAAAATAGCCCTTCGATCTTCAAGATGTGATAAAACAGAAAAAGTAAAAATGAAAAAAACAATTGAAAGTCAACTGCAACAATGAATTGAGGGTCTGCCTAGTTATATCAAGGCCTATTTGCCGATTTCACTGTGCGAAAATTTCTTCATATAAATAAGGTACGTAATTATTTATGCTATATTTAACACAAGGATTTATGAAAGGATGTTATGTATGGCAAAGCGCTTAGTATTAGCAGAAAAACCATCTGTTGCACGGGATATTGCTCGTGTACTGAAATGTGATAAAAAAGGAAATGGCTTTTTAGAGGGGAAGGATTATATCGTCACTTGGGCTCTTGGGCATCTTGTTACATTAGCTGATCCCGAAAGCTATGATGTGAAATATAAAACGTGGAATTTAGAAGACTTACCGATGCTGCCGGAAAACCTGAAACTGACGGTCATTAAACAATCAGGTAAACAATATAACGCAGTGAAATCACAGCTTACTCGTAGTGATGTAAATGAAATCATAATCGCTACGGATGCTGGTCGTGAAGGTGAGCTTGTTGCACGCTGGATTATTGCGAAGGCAAAGGTGAACAAGCCGACTAAACGCTTATGGATTTCTTCTGTCACAGATAAAGCGATTAAAGATGGCTTTAATAATCTCAAACCTGGAAAAGCATATGAAAACTTATATCATGCGGCTGTGGCACGCTCAGAAGCGGACTGGTATATCGGTCTAAATGCTACACGTGCTTTAACGACTCGCTTTAATGCGCAGTTGAACTGTGGACGCGTTCAAACACCAACTGTCGGAATCATTGCTGCACGTGAAGATGAAATTAAAAATTTTAAGGCGCAAACGTATTATGGAATTGAAGCGCAAACAGCGGAAAGCCTAAAGCTAACGTGGCAAGATGCAAAAGGTAATTCACGTAGCTTCGACAAAGAAAAGGTTGATGCTATTGTAAAAAAACTTGGCAGAGGCAATGCCACTGTCACTGAAGTAGAAAAAAAGCCGAAGAAAACTTTCGCACCAGGCCTTTATGATTTAACTGAGCTGCAACGCGATGCCAATAAAATCTTTGGTTACTCTGCAAAAGAAACACTGAACATCATGCAGAAATTGTACGAACAGCACAAAGTTTTGACGTATCCTCGTACGGACTCACGTTATATTTCAGCAGATATCGTAAGCACTCTGCCAGAACGTCTAAAAGCATGCGGCATTGGTGGATATCGTACGTTAGCGAATAAAATATTAACGAAGCCAATCAAAGCTTCAAAATCATTTGTCGATGATAGTAAAGTTTCGGATCACCACGCCATCATTCCAACAGAAGGGTATGTCAACATCTCTGCATTCAATGATCAAGAACGTAAAGTTTATGATTTAGTTGTTAAGCGCTTTTTAGCAGTGCTATTCCCAGTATTTGAGTACGAGCAATTAACATTACGTGCGAAAATTGGGGATGAAAACTTTGTAGCAAGAGGCAAAACGATTTTAGCGAGTGGTTGGAAGGAAGTATACGAAAATCGCTTTGAAGAAGATGATGCAGCAGACGATTTAAAAGAACAACTTTTACCTCGTATTGAAAAATGCGACGTGCTAAATGTGAAGTTAATTGCACAAACATCTGGTCAAACGAAGCCGCCTGCACGTTTTAATGAGGCGACATTACTTTCGGCAATGGAAAACCCCGCAAAGTATATGGATATGCAAAATAAACAGCTTGCCGACACATTAAAGTCAACGGGGGGACTTGGTACAGTTGCAACTCGCGCGGATATTATCGACAAACTATTTAATTCATTCCTACTTGAAAAGCGTGGTAAAGATATTCATATTACGTCAAAAGGTCGTCAGTTATTAGATTTAGTACCAGAGGAGTTAAAATCGCCAACAACAACTGCACAGTGGGAACAAAAGCTTGAAATGATTGCAAATGGTAAGCTGAAAAAAGAAGCTTTCATTAATGAAATGAAGCGACATACGAAAGAAATTGTTGCGACTATAAAAAATAGCGATAAAAAATATAAGCACGACAATATTTCTACAAAATCTTGTCCTGATTGCGGTAAGCCAATGCTTGAGGTAAATGGCAAAAAGGGCAAAATGCTCGTATGCCAAGACCGAGAATGTGGTCACCGCAAAAACGTAGCACGTGTGACAAACGCTCGCTGCCCACAATGTAAAAAGAAGCTTGAACTTCGTGGTGAAGGCGATGGTCAAATTTTCGTATGTAAATGTGGTCACCGTGAGAAGCTATCTGCCTTCGAAGCCCGTCGTAAAAAAGATGGCGGCGGAAAAGTAGACAAACGAGCTGTCCAAAATTATATGAAGCAACAACAAAAAGAGGAAGAACCCATTAATAACGCCTTTGCGGATTTATTAAAAGGGATGAAGTTTGACAAATAGTAGGTAATAGGGACTGTTCCAAAAGCGAGTAAAAGCTCACTAAGGGACAGTCCCTTTTTCTCGGGGCTATCGGCGGTTCCCGAAGTTCTATCAGCGGTTTTGCAAATCTATCGGCAGTTTCCGAAGTTCTATCAGCGGTTCTACAAATCTATCGGCGGTTCCCCACATTCTATCAGCGAATCTGCAATTTTTGTGCGCATTTTCACTTAACATCTTTTGTCCATTCTGAAACTTTATCTTCATTTTCTTGAACCCACTTTTTTGCTGCAGCTTTAGGGTCAGCGCCATCCATAATATCATACATAACACTTTCTATATCTTCAGCAGTCCAGAGGAAGTTATCGAGCACACTGTATGCATCTGGATTGTCTTCTTTAAAGCCTTTACGTGCGAATGTGCCAATGTATTCTTCGTCGCCGTATACACCTTTGGGATCATCTAAATATTTTAAATCATACGCATTGAATTTCCAGTGAGGAGACCAACCTGTCACAATGATTTCTTCATTATTGTCAATCGCTTTTTTAAGAGCTGCTGTCATTGCACTTCCAGAAGAGGTAAGTACCGTCCAGCCTTCCAAATTTGGATACACCTTATAAGCATTTTCTGTAGCTAATGTCATATTTGCGCCTGGGTCAATGCCTGTAATTGTTTTATCAGCTTCAGTAGTTAAATCTTCGATAGAGTTTACATCCATATAACTAGGCACGACCATGCCAAGCTTTGCACCTGTTAGGTTTTCACCCAAATCAACTATATTATCTTTGTGTTTCTTAACTTGAGGAGCATGTGTTTGTGGTAACCAAGCAGACACCATGCCATCAACTTCTCCTTTGGAAATTGCCTCCCACATAATTCCGTTATCAAGTGGTGTTAGTTTTACATCATATCCTAAATCCTCTAAAACTTGTCCAACTACATGTGTAGAGGCAATTTCCGTATCCCATTCAACATATGTTAGGTTGACTTCTTTACTCTTTGTTTCGCCATCATCTGAGCTACAAGCAGCTAATGAAAATACTAATCCTAACGCCAATCCTAGCTTTGATAATCTGAAAAATTTCATAAAAATCGCCCCTTTTAATTGTTTTCTCTACTTATCCATTTTTTTTAAAAGGTAAATATTAACCAAAAAATAACAAGTAACAACTTGATGTTAACAAAGAGTTGTCACTCGTGTCAAATGACGATCAACGACAGTTTAAGATGCAAGTAGATAGAAAGGTAGTGTGATTGGTTGTTAAACGACATAAATTACATAGCTCAATCAACCGGCTTTCTAAAAAATCAATAGTTTACAAATTTCACTATTTTGTGTTAACTTAATAATTATCAAAGTTAACTCATTTTTAAGGAGGTGTATATTTATGCAAAATTTTTGGGTTGTAGGAACGGATACGGATGTTGGTAAAACATTTGTGACGACTGTTTTACTACGCGATTTGCAGCAGCGAGGTGTGCATGTCACTCCTTATAAGCCTGTTCAAACAGGAGAAATTGTCGAAGGTGACCTTACATATTATTACGACACGACCATGTACGAGAAGTTTACAAAGCAACAACTAACAAAGGGAAGCTTAAATAGTTATTCATTTAAAGAAGCAGCTTCACCACATTACGCAGCGCAGTTAGAAGGGATAGTGATTGATCACAATCTACTTTTACACCATATAGAGCTGCTGCAAAACGAGTACGATGTCGTTATTTGTGAAGGTGCAGGGGGATTATATGTGCCATTAGATGCTAGTTCTCGCTCTACCTTGCTAGATTTGATCGTACAAAGTGGATTGCCAGTAGTCCTTGTTACACGAACGTCACTTGGTACGATTAATCATACAATGCTTTCTTTAGAGGCATTAAAGGTGCGAGGTGTTCATGTGCTTGGACTAGTCTTTAATCGTTTTGAAGGTACAGAAGTGGAATTAAATAATATAGAAACCATTTTGGCGCATAGCGGGCTACACTCGGCAATCCTTCCGAAAGTACAAGGAACGGAGCAGCTTGTGACGTTATCAGTAGAGAATTCATCACTATTCGAAAGGTTGGTGAAGACATGACAATGGGTATGTCTAATTTACAACAACGTGATTTGCGACATGTATGGCATCCATGCTCACAAATGAAAGACTACGAGCAATTTCCACCTATTGTTATTAAAAGGGGAGAAGGCGTGTGGTTGTACGACGAAAATGACAATCGCTATTTAGATGCCGTGTCTTCTTGGTGGGTTAATTTATTTGGACATGCGAATCGACGCATTAGTTTAGCTTTAAGTGAGCAGGCCTTCACATTGGAGCATACGATTTTTGCCAACTTTACACATGAGCCAGCCATAAAACTTGCCGAAAAGCTAGTTGAACTCACTCCGGCAGGCTTGAATAAAGTGTTTTTTGCGGATAACGGCTCTTCTGCTATTGAAATCGCACTAAAAATGAGCTTTCAATATCATATGCAAAGTGGTAAACCGTCTAAAAAGCGATTTTTAGCGTTAACGGATGCGTATCATGGTGAAACACTTGGCGCACTTTCTGTCGGTGGTGTGGATTTATATAATGAAGTTTATCGCCCGTTACTACTAGATACGATACGAGCGCAAGGTCCGGATTGCTTCCGCTGTCCGTTTAATGAAAAACCTGAGAGCTGTAATGCCCCTTGCATTCAATTTGTAGAGGAACAGTTAAAAACTAATGCAGAAGAAATTACGGCCGTTATTATTGAGCCACTCATTCAAGCCGCAGCTGGTATGAAGATGTATCCAGCACTGTATTTGAAAAGGTTACGTGCTTTATGTGCAAAATTTGATGTCCACTTAATTGCAGATGAAGTGGCGGTTGGCTTTGGACGTACAGGTACAATGTTCGCCTGCCAACAAGCAAATATATCACCGGATTTTATGTGTTTATCTAAGGGATTAACGGGTGGATATTTACCGCTATCGGTTGTGCTAACGACTGATGAGGTGTTCGACGCCTTTTATGATGATTACGGTACAATGAGAGCCTTCCTTCATTCGCATAGCTATACCGGAAATGCACTTGCTTGTCGTGTGGCACTAGAGGTATTGGCGATTTTTGAGGAGGAAAATATCCTTCAAATTATCCAAGAGAAGGGCGCTATGATGCGCTGCCTTGCGACAGAGGCTTTTCGAGGTTTACCTTATGTGGGGGAATATCGCCAAATCGGTATGGTTGGTGCAATTGAACTTGTGGCGAATCGTGAAACGAGGGAGCCGTTGCCGAGTGAGGAGCGGATTGGCTATCAAATATATAAACAGGCACTGACAAAAGGATTGCTCATTCGTCCACTAGGAAATGTGTTGTATTTCATGCCACCATACGTTATTTCTGAAGAGGAAATGCGCTTTATGATTGATGCAACGAAGGCCACAATAGAACAATTTTTTGAACAACGAATGATAAGGATGGGAGAAAAAAATGAAGCATAAACTATCTACTATTTCACTTGTAATGATTGCTATGTTTGCGGCGCTTACAGCTATTGGGGCGTTTATAAAAATTCCTTTACCAGTAGTGCCGTTTACTTTGCAAATTGTATTTGTATTTTTAGCAGGGTGTCTACTTGGTAGTCGCAATGGCTTTATGAGCCAACTTGTATATATCGGTATCGGTTTAGCCGGACTACCAGTATTTACACAAGGCGGGGGGATTACCTATGTTTTACAACCAACATTCGGCTATTTGATTGGTTTTGCACTTGCTGCATTAGTTATTGGTTGGATGATTGAAAGAGTGGAGTCACCAACGAAAAAACACTTTATCGCTGCGAATATCGTAGGACTTTTCCTAATTTATGCAGTGGCAGTCCCCTATTTATATGTTTCATTGAATTTCTGGCTCGATGTTAAAAGTAGCTGGTCTCATATTTTGTTAGTTGGCTTTTTAAACAGTATTGTGATTGATTTTTGCTTAGCGGTTGTCACTGCACTGTTAGCTGAACGACTTTACAATGTGTTTCGTTCGGCAAGGATGATTAGAATCGGGCATATGAAAAAGGAGAATGCATAATGAGTTGGTTACAATTAGCGGATGAAGTGATAGCAGGGAAAGTGTTAAGTAATGAGGAAGCACTAGCGATACTAAATTGTGAAGATGATCATTTATTGAAGCTAATGGACGGTGCTTTTGCAATACGTAAACATTATTACGGAAGAAAAGTGAAGCTTAATATGATTTTGAATGCGAAAAGTGGTTACTGCCCAGAAGATTGCGGGTACTGCTCACAATCTTCAAAATCAACTGCACCTATTGAAAAATATCCATTCATTACAAAGGATGAAATTTTAGCAGGGGCGAAGCGTGCATTTGAAAATAAAATTGGAACATATTGCATCGTTGCAAGTGGTCGGGGTCCGACGCGTAAAGATGTTAACGTTGTGAGTGAAGCAGTTGAGGAAATTAAAGAAAAGTATGGCTTGAAAGTTTGTGCATGTCTTGGTTTATTAAAGGAGGAGCAGGCGCAGCAATTGAAAGAAGCGGGCGTGGATCGTTATAACCACAATTTAAATACTTCTGAGCGTCATCACTCATATATTACAACTTCTCATACTTACGAGGATCGTGTGAATACAGTGGAAATTGCGAAAAAACATGGTATTTCTCCTTGTTCTGGCGCCATTATTGGGATGAAGGAAACGAAAAATGATGTTGTAGATATCGCACGTGCATTAAGGCAATTAGATGCAGATTCAATTCCAGTAAACTTCTTAAATGCTATTGATGGAACGAAGCTAGAAGGTACGAAAGAGCTAAACCCTCGTTATTGTTTAAAGGTGTTAGCGTTATTCCGTTATATGAATCCAACGAAGGAAATTCGCATTTCAGGTGGGCGTGAAGTGAATCTTGGATCGTTACAGCCACTTGGTATGTATGCGGCGAATAGTATTTTTGTCGGTAATTATTTAACGACAGAGGGGCAAGAGGCAAATAGTGATTACCGTATGCTTGAGGATTTAGGTTTTGAAATTGAATTAACGGAAAAGCAACAAGAAGCTTTTTGTTCCTAATTAATAAATTTGCACTAGAATGGGTAACCTATTGAGGATATTTTCAATAGATTGGCAAGAAGGTCGTTAGAAAGTCATGAGTATGGCTTGGAATACGGCCTTTTTCTACTTTATGTCATTGCTTCATGAAACAAATCGTATTAAAATAGAAAAGTGATTAATCGGAGTAGGTGGTGAAAGAATGGCGAAAAAAAGCATATTGAGTGTGAATGATGAAACGAAGCTGCCATTACCTTTCCGCTCATTGATTGATACATATTATGCGCCTATAAAGTTCGTGGGCTGGATGTTTTTGATTATCTATTCTTTTGTAGCATTTTATCAGCTTGTCATTAACCGACTTGTTGCTATGTTTACAACCATTTTCTTTGAAGGGAACAGTCCTTCAGAGGTTGGTTTATTCGATTATAGTGGCTGGAATTTCAATACGAATTTCGTTCCATTTGAAACAATTATGCGCTATGCAATGGGTTCGCAATATTTTAATATGGAACTCATTATACTAAATTTATTAGGCAATTTATTTATTTTCACACCTATTGGCTTGTTAATCCCTTTTCTATCAAAAAAATTCCGCAAAGGATTACATGTTATACTCCTAGGTTTTATATTGAGCTTAGCTGTAGAAACGATACAATTTATTTTTACGGTTGGATCGGCTGATATTGACGATTTGATTTTAAATACAGCGGGTGCTTGGCTAGGCTATTTAGTGTATAAATATATGATGAAAATCTCACGTAAAAAACAACAAATAATGAAATAACAAAGAGCCTGCTTAATTGCGAGGCTCTTTATTTATGTGTGAAAAAGTAAAAGGGCGATAAAACATGTGAAAGGGTCCATAAAAATCTAAAAAGGGCCGATAAATCTTGCAAAAGGATCGATAAAAGCAAAAAACAGATCTATAAACATATAATGTATCAGGTCTTTATACTCAACGCGCTTTCGATACTATTAAAATATATGAGGGGAGTAATTCTTTTTACTTGAATTAACTGATAATAATTCCGATAATAATGATATATTGATAGTGTAAACAAAAAAAGGTAATAGATTGATAAAATAATTCATAAATAAGAGAATAGAGGTGACTAATATGAGAATTTCAAGTTTCATACAACAAGATCGATTAGCGTCAATAGAAAATAATAAAAGAGTAATACAGCGTAAAGAAGCTGGTAATGCATACAAAAAAAATGCACAATATTTTCAACCAAAGAAAAATCCCGTTTTAGAAGAGCTAGAAAAATTATTATTAGGTCATAAAGATCTTGAATTATATGAGAAGGACAAAGAATCGCAAGTCGAAATGAATGAAGTGACAGCGGCTATTCATGAACTACAACAGACAGAGCAAAATGTCCGTACGCATAAGACGACAAATGAAGATGAGCTTGTTTCAACAGCACAAAAAACGGAGCAGTCATTCTTTGTTGAAAAAACGGTGAAAAACACTGTACCTGAATCATTGGACGAGCAAACGATTCAAATTCTTGAAAGTGTGAAGAGTGCGGCATTGGCCCCAACAGATCCTTCATCACAAGATTTACGTATCGCAGCAAGTGCGGATGCCCAAATTCAAATAGTGAAAGGCAAACTAGATGGCAATGAAGACCTATCATTCGAAGTGGATGAAGAGCCAGCGTTTGTTCGTGAAACTATTGAAGTAAATGTGCCAGAGCGTTTTGCTAAAGAATTAAAATTGGATCCAATTGCCGAGACGATCTTTGGTAAAAGTTTTGAAGAAGCATATAAAGCAAGGACCTATCACTATGCGAAATCGGTTTACGTCATGCAAACAGAAATGGCGAAAGGCGGATTTAGATATGTTGATGAGGCAAAATATTCATTAACAGCTTAATGATTTGAACGGGAGATAACACAAGTGGCAAAATCAAAACAGGTCAAGACGAATGCTGTTCGACTACTCGAACAACAGAAGATTGAGTTTGATACGATGGAGTATGACGTGAGTGACGGACAAATAGACGGAGTGTCGGTAGCAGAGAAAATCGGACACCCTGTTTCTACTGTTTTTAAAACGTTAGTTGCTAAAGCAAGTGCGCAAAAGCTATTTGTTTTTGTTATACCAGTAGCCGATGAGCTTGATTTAAAGGCAGCCGCAAAAACTGTCGGTGAAAAGAAAATTGAAATGCTAGCTGTGAAAGAAATATTAGGCTACACAGGTTATATTCGCGGAGGGTGTTCACCAATAGGTATGAAAAAGTTATACCCTACAATACTTGATGCAGCAGCAGGTGAGCAGGAACGGATTATTGTCAGCGCGGGGAAAATCGGCCTGCAAATGAATGTCCGCACAAAAGATTTACTGGCAGTGACACATGGCAAACTTGCACCTATCACAATGACTTAAACTATCCGTAGGTTCAAACTATGGGTAGTTTTTTTATGTTATTGTAATAGGATAAAGTAGAGCAAATAGAAATGTTTAGAGGAAGGTTTGTTTAAATGAGAAAAGTTACAGCATGGCGCTGGCTGTTTTTTATTGTCGGTATGATAATTATGGCGCTAGGTATTACGATGTCGATTAAGGGGAAAGTTGTAGGCACGAGCCCTTGGGATGTATTGCATGTAGGATTATTTCAGAACTTTGGCTTAACAATTGGCACATGGTCCATTTTAACAGGGCTACTAATTATAATATCTACTTCTATGGTTTTAAAGACATGGCCTAAAATCGGTACATGGTTGAACATGTTACTAATAGGTATGTTCATTGATTTCTTTAATTGGTTATTACCAAATACAGATGTCTATGCATTGCAAATTACATATTTTATGGCAGGATTATTTATATTAAGTTTTGGTTGTGGTATGTATATCTCACCGAACATGGGAGCTGGTCCGAGAGATACGCTCATGATGATTATTGTAGAAAAATTTGGTGGTACGATAAAAACAGCGCGGATGGCTATTGAAGTAATCGTCACGATAATAGGTTGGTTGTTAGGTGGTCCAGTTGGTTTAGGGACAGTCGTTATAGCGCTGACTTCAGGCTATATTGTGCAGTTTTCATTGCCATATTGTCGTAAAGTATTGATGAAATGTATAGGGGATATGGATGGTATCAAGCCATTTTACTAAAAGATAAGTTTGAAATTACGCGTGTTGATTTCCGCTACGGGCTGCTCGCTTTCCGCGGGGCGAGCGGTGAGCCTCCTCCGGGCCAACACGAAGTTGGTCATGAAGCCGTTGCCACATGGATGTGGCGCACTTAGGCTTCGTTCCTCCTTTGCTTCGTGCGGGGTCTCACCTGTCTCGCTAATCCCGCAGGAGTCGAGCAACCCTCCGCTACAATCAACTAACAAAATGCAGTGACATACTGAAATGTAGAATAAGGAATAACCAGTTTTACGTTAAATAACGCCCCACTATTTCCCTAATCAATACACTAGGTATAAAGTATTATTTTGCCGCACCTTCATGGGGCGGTTCTTTTTATTTTATGGAATAAAGTATCTTAAAACGGATTTATTCACTTATAAAGTGTCTTATGGAGCAAAAAGCGGGAAAAAATGCCCTAGAAGAGCAATAATGCACGCTCTGCAAAGTGAACTTTTCGCTGTGGGCGTGAATTACTCTCGAATTGGGTCGGTTTACTATCGAATCGAAGACCGTTACTCTCGAATTGCCCTCATTTACTCTCGAATCGGAGTACAATACTCTCGAATGTGTTTTCGCCTAAGCAAATGATAGAAAAAGATAGTCAGTTAAGATCTGTATTCACTAAAAAATAATGAATCCGCGCACCTGGAACCGAAATCAACGCCACTTTTAGCTGATAAACATGTTTTATGAAGTCAGTACATATAATGGATGGCATAAAGCGAGGGGGAAACCATTCTGAACGGAAATGTAACGCAATATTTTGGGCATGCACTTACAGGTCATGGGAGAAAGCATTTGTATAAGGAGTTAATGGAAGAGGCGAGCATCGTTTACTTTTTGCAGGGGGCGCCAAGTTCCAAGGGCTCAGAATTACTAAAGGAGCTCGGGTATTTTTATGTAAAACAAGGATGCTCAATTGAATGGTTTAAAAATCCACTCTTTGAAAATGAAGTAGAAGCGGCATTTGTAAAGGGACCTAATATTCTTTACTTATGGACAACGGAGTGGGGAATCGAGCCTACCCTTTTAGGAACGAAACATCGTGTGCTTTCATTTTATGATTGTTTGGAAGAGGATCAGTTAAAGTCGGTAAGTGAGGAACTTGCAACCGCGGTAAAAGAGCGTGAATTATGGCGTGAGAAATGTATTGCTATGATGGAAATTGCGTTGAAATTGCATGATGATTGGGAAGTTGTGACGCAAAGTTGTATGGATTGGGATGGATTGAATGAGCAACTGGCTGATTTGAAAACGAGACTGTTTCAGTCCATTTCGCTCAACAAAAAGGCTACTCGTACACATCGAATTTTAGGGACGTTGACGCCAAATGGGGCACAAAATACAGTCGATAGTATGACGAGAAATTTAGATTATCGACTCATGATAAAAGGTGAACCGGGTACAGGAAAGTCCTCTATTATGAAGAGTGTGGCAGATGAGGCGAATGCTAGAGGGCTGGATGCGCAGCTTGTGTGGTGTGGTATGGATGCGAATTCAGTAGATATGGTCATTATCCCTGAGTTAAAGCTTTGCGTTTTTGATAGTACGGATCCACACATATTTAATCCGGAAAAGGAACGTAGTGGTGATGAAATATTTAATATGGGACAGCATTGCATATTAACAGAAACAGCAGAGCAGCAAATTGAACCTATTTTCTTAGCTTATAAAGAAGCAATCCAAAATGCTATCGGTTATGCAGCGCGTTTTGCAGAGGCAGAAGGGAAATTACGTAGTTTAATCGATCAAACGATTTCACCAGCAGCATGGCGCGAAAAGGTTGCACCATTATTTCAACGACTCACATAGGCGGAGTGTTCAAAATATTTGATCATATGCTAAACTAAGAGGAAGTAATGCTATTTTCATATAGAAGAAAGGATGAGTGCATTGTCTAAAGTACTGAATACATTTTTAGATGAAAACTTAAAAGCCTTACATGATCAAGGCTTATACAATGAAATTGATGCAGTAGAAGGAGCAAACGGACCAATTATTCAGGTGCGTGGGAAACAATTAATCAATCTTTCTTCCAATAATTATCTTGGTTTAGCAACGAATGAAACATTAAAAAGTATCGCAAAAGATGCGACAGATAAATATGGTGTTGGTGCAGGAGCTGTCCGTACGATTAACGGTACATTGGATCTCCACGTAAAGTTGGAAGAAAAATTGGCGGAATTTAAAGGGACAGAAGCGGCAATTTCCTATCAATCCGGCTTCAATTGTAATATGGCTGCTATTTCAGCTGTAATGGATAAAAATGATGCCATTCTTTCAGACCAATTAAACCATGCATCAATCATTGATGGCTGTCGTTTATCGCGTGCAAAAATAATTGCTTATAACCATTCGGATATGGCAGATTTACGTGCGAGAGCAAAAGAAGCCACGGAATCAGGCTTATACAATAAAGTAATGGTCATTACAGATGGTGTATTTTCAATGGATGGTGATATTGCGCTATTACCTGAAATTGTAGAAATCGCTAAAGAATTTGACTTGATTACGTATGTCGATGATGCACATGGTTCAGGTGTGACAGGTCAAGGTAAAGGTACAGTAAAGCATTTTGGACTTGAGAAAGAAATTGACTTCCAAATTGGCACATTGTCAAAAGCGATTGGCGTTGTAGGCGGTTATGTAGCCGGCAAGAAAAATTTAATCGATTGGTTGAAAGTGCGTTCGCGTCCATTTTTATTTTCAACAGCATTACCACCAGGGGATGTAGCGGCGATTACAGCAGCTGTGCAAATGATTATTGACTCAACAGAGTTGCACGACAAGCTTTGGGAAAATGGCGACTATTTAAAAGCCGGTCTTGCCAAATTAGGCTTCAACATTGGTGCTTCAGAAACGCCAATTACGCCATGTATTATCGGTGAAGAGAAATTAACGCAAGCATTTTCTCGCAGACTATTTGAAGAAGGCGTCTACGCAAAATCAATCGTCTTCCCGACAGTACCAAAAAACACAGGGCGTGTACGCAACATGCCAACAGCGGCACATACGAAAGAAATGCTAGACGATGCACTAGCAATTTACGAAAAAATTGGTCGTGAATTAGGAATTATTAAGTAAAAATGAAAAAGCTCCGTTATGTTATACGACATAACGGAGCTTTTTCTTATCCATTTTTCACAAGTGTCAATTTACGAGCTGCTTGAATGTTAGTAGCTCCAGCTAGTGCCAGTGATACTTTAAATTCCTCATAAATATTACGCATCACAGTTTCCACGCCCTGCTGCCCATCGAGTGCTAAGCCGTATACAAACGGGCGACCGATAGCTACAGCGTCTGCCCCAAGTGCTAAGGCTTTAAGTACATCAATACCACTGTATATGCCGCTATCTAAAATTATAGGAATGCGTCCTGCTATAACTTCTGCGATCCCGGGCAATGCATCTAAGCTTCCAACTACGCCATCCAGCTGGCGCCCACCATGATTCGAAACAATAATCCCATTCACACCATGCTCAAGTGCAAGTGCGGCATCTTCAGGATGTAAAATCCCCTTCAGATAAATTGGAAGAGAAGTGCGCTTTTTTAATTCTTTAATATGCGCCCACGTAATATGGGGATGGTAGACATTTTCGATGACAGATGCTACATATGTTTCAAAGCTATCGTCTTTCAATGCGGCATTGAAGGCAGGATCCTGCATATAGTTGCCACGTGCAAAACCCTCTTTTAATGGAGAAAACTGATTGCGTACATCCTCGGTACGCCACCCGAGCATCACCGTATCAATTGTTAGAACGATAGCATCAAAGCCAGCCGACTCTGCACGCTCTGCCATACTATAAGAAACGGCTTCATTTGCAGACCAATATAGTTGGAATAGACGCGTGTTATTCGGTGCCGCTTTTGCGACATCTTCTAAAGAATAAGTAGAAACAGTACTTTGGATGTAAGGCATATTTAATTTGGCTGCTGCACGGACGACTGCCAGCTCACCATCCTCATGTACCATACCGTTCATCCCAACAGGGGCGAATAATAATGGCGTAGGAAATGTTTTGCCGAATAATTTAATAGAAGTATCTAGTTTAGAAACATCCTGTAAAAACCGTGGGACAATGCTATATTTTTCAAAAGCGGTACGATTATTACGAAGTGTTTGTTCATGACCAGCGCCTGAGCGGATATACCCGAATGGACCGGCTGCTAACTTTTGCTGTGCAGCTTGCTCCAAATCAGCAAAAGCGATAGGAAATGGCTGTTCATCATTAATATTTTGTAAAAGTAGATCGCTATTTGCCATGGGAGTCACCTAATCTTTCTTTATCTTGGCAGCTACGGTATTGCCGATAGTTTGGATACTTTGTACAAGTATAATTAATAAAAATACCGTTACGTACATGACGTCAACTTCATAACGAAGATGTCCGTAGCGATAAGCTAAATCACCTAAACCACCAGCACCAACTAAGCCTGCCATTGCCGTTGCACCGATTAAACCGATTGTCGCAATTGTTAAACCAAGTATCATCGAAGGGCGCGCTTCACGAAGTAATACATGCCAAACGATTTGTGTGCGTTTAATACCCATTGCATTATAGGCTTCAAGAACGCCTGATTCGACCTCAAGTAAAGCTGTTTCCATCAAACGAGCTAAATAAGGTGCTGTATAAAAAACAAGTGGAACGATAGCACCCTCTACACCAATCGTTTTCCCCACAATCAATTGCGTTAATGGGAGAATGAAAAATAGTAAAATAATAAACGGCACAGAGCGAATAATATTAATGACTAAATTTAAAACTTGGAAAAAGAACTTATTGGCATACATTTGCCCAGGGCGAGTTAAGACAAGTAATGCGCCAAGCGGGATACCAATTATGATAGAGAATAACAAAGAAATACTAACCATTTGGAAAGTTTGTACGGTCGCTTCCCAAATAGTAACTCCCCATTTATCAAAGAAATCCGTTATGAAATTCATGATGTACTCCCCCCTAACACTTCAGTAAGAACGCCATTTTGTTGTAAAAATTGTAGAGCGTTTTGAACTTCTGAATCTGTACCATTTAAATGAATAACGATATTTCCGACAACGCCGTTTTTCAATTCGACAATATTTGCCGTTAAAATATTTGGTTTTACATTATATTTGAGTGCTGCTTCTACTATTAAAGGGTTACCGGTGCTTTCACCTATAAATGTTAGGCGCGTAACAGCTCCCGATAAATTCAATTGTTCGATTAAAGAAGGCTCTAAATTTCGCTGTGAAATCGTATTTAAAAACTTTTGAGTTGTTGGCTGTTGTGGTTTTGTAAATAACTCGATAGCAGACCCTTGCTCCACAACTTTGCCGTTTTCTAGCACAGTTACTTGGTCACAAATTTTTTGGATAACATTCATTTCATGTGTAATAAGTAAAATCGTAATGCCAAACTCTGCATTAATTTTAAGCAATAGATCTAAAATGGAATCCGTTGTTTCAGGGTCAAGCGCACTCGTTGCCTCATCACTTAACAATATTTCTGGTTCCTGAGAAAGTGCTCTTGCAATGGCTACACGCTGTTTTTGTCCGCCTGATAATTGGTTTGGATAGCTATGTTGACGATCTGTTAAACCAACGATTGCTAAATACTTCTCTACTCGTTCTTTTACTACGGCTTTACTGTAACCAAGTAATCTTAGAGGAATGGCGATATTATCATAAACAGTAGCGGTTTTTAGTAGATTAAAGCCTTGGAAAATCATCCCGATTTTTTTTCTTGTTTTACGCAGCTCAGCTTCTGATAAGTTTGTTAGTTCTACGCCACCAATCGTGACACTTCCAGTAGTTGGTCTTTCGAGTAAATTAACACAACGAATAAGTGTACTTTTACCTGCGCCGCTGTATCCAATGACACCGTGAATTTCTCCCTTTTTCACATGGAGATCAATATTGTCGACGGCGTTGACACTGCCGTTTTTCGTATGGAATTGCTTTGTAATACTTTGTAGGTGAATCATAATTTCACAGCCTTTCTAAAGCTCAATTACGTCAGGTTGCTTGCTGATTGAAGATAAAAAGTTACCGAAAGCTAGTAACTTTTTTTGAAAGAGAAAGTATAAGTTTTTCACAAGTGACCTTATGGCCCCGTGACTTTCCGTTCCAGGCGGACGCTTTTCGCGGGCACGGCTCCAATCTCCTCAGGCCAACACGAAGTTGGTCATGAAGCCGTTGCCACATGGATGTGGCGCACTTAGGCTTCGTTCCTCTAGAAGAAGAATGAGAACCAAAAAACAGAAACGCCGATTTAACTGCGTTTCTGTTTTTTATATATAATAATGTTCATCACAAAAATTATCAAGCTAGCTGCACCAAACAGCATTCCCAAAACACTATAATCTAAAGTCATGAGTAAAATATAGAGCAATGCAGTTACGCCTATTAATATTGGATTTTTTAGGTACTTCCTTTCTTTATTTCTTTCTTGATATGCAACTACAAATAGCCATAAAGTAGAGATGAATAAAGGAAGGTAATATGAGTCCAGAAGATTCACCTCACTTTTTCGAATAAATTAGTAAGTGTATGGTTTTTGATTATTTCTTTTTACGTTTAGTTAACCGCCCAAGAACGAATGCACCTGCTGCTACAGCGAGGATGGTGTTCGTTTTTTTCGTAAACACTTGTTTTGTAACTAGATTAAGATTTTGTGGGCGTTCTGCAAGGCGACGCATGAAGTAACCGTACCAATCTTTGCCGAAAGGAACATACACACAGAAATTATAGCCTTCATTTGCAAGCTCTTGCTGTAATTCTGTACGGAAACCGTAAAGCATTTGGAATTCAAACTGATCCTTTGAAATATTATGATCAGCAACAAAGCGTTTTACATAAGCGATAATATTATGGTCATGTGTTGCGATAGAAGTGAATTTCCCATTTAATAGATGGTACTCAATCAATTCGATAAAGTTCAAATCAATATCAAGTTTGTCCTGAAAAGCAACTTCGCTAGATTCTTTATAAGCACCTTTCACAATGCGTAATCGAGTGTTTTTAAATTTTTCAATGTCGTCTTTTGCGCGGAAGAGATAAGCTTGAATAACTGTACCAACATTATCGAAGTTTTTAGATAGCTCTTCTACCATATCAAGTGATGTTTGAAGACGTTCGTAATTTTCCATATCGAAGTTCACAAAAATATTGTATGTTGCTGCTTTTTCGACAATTTCATAAAGATTATCGTAGCAGAAATCCACGTCGATATCTAAACCAAGTTGTGAAGGTTTTAATGAAATATGAGCATTTACACCGTTCGTATGAATTGCTTCAATGACAGCGAGGATTTGCTCTTTGGCTGTCGTAGCATCAGCTTCTGCGTTAACGAATTCACCTAAATTATCGATTGTGCAAGAAATGTTTTTGGCATTTAGTTCTTTAATGCTAGCAATTGTCTCGTCGATATTTGTACCGGCAACAACACTTTGTGCGCCAAGCTTTAAACCATACTTTTTAGCAGCACTATTTAAAAATGGATTCTCGGATAATTGAATGAAACAGTCACGTAATAACATAGTAACTCTCCTCACTGCATTTTTTTATAATTATACCATAGTCATAAAAAGCAATAAGTGAGGTGCTTTTATGAGCTTTTGTGTGTTAATGCTTGCATACGTTCGTTAAAAAGGGCGGGATAGCTTAAGAAACCAATTAAAATACTCGATAATGCAGCGGTTGTTAATAAAGCAAAAATAATTAAAATTTGAAATTGGACAGCCTGAATAGGGTCGGCACCTCCGATAATTTGACCGCTCATCATACCTGGTAATTGTACGAGCCCAATTGTTTTTTGGCTTTCAATCGTCGGAATCATACTCGCTTTAATGGCATTTGTTAGCTGACGATGAATGGCTTGCTTAGGTGTACCCCCAAGCGATAAAATAAGCTCGATTTCATCTTGGTAAGCATCAATCTCTGCTGCAAAACGATTTAAAAATAAAATAGAAAGAATCATGGAATTACCAATTAACATACCGCTTATTGGAATAATATATTGCGCTGTTGCTGGAATGATACCAAAACCTAACAGAACACCTTGTGTAACAACTTCAACGACGAGTAGTGTAAGAGCAATCTTCCATGTAATCCCTCGAATGTCCTTTCCTTTCTTGCGAGCATTTAAAGTAGCTGCAAAAATCATAAGACTAATCATTAGTAATATGTAAATAATGCCGTTAGCTTCGAAAACGAATGTTAAAATAAAACCAACTGCAAGCAATTGAATGATCGAGCGGACAGTGGCAATTATGACATCTCTTTCAAGTCCAAGCTTTAACGTTTTCGTTAATAGAAGTGGAATCAGCACGAAAATTAGTGTTAAAGATAAAGAAGTATAGGTCATAATGTGACCCCCTGTACAAATTCAGTGACACGTGAATTTTTTGGTGAATGAAGTAATGTACTTTCGCCGGTTTCAATGAGCTCGCCGTCCATCATTACCCATGTGAAATGCCCAATTGTTAAAGCTTGTTGTAAATTATGTGTAATCCAAATGATCGTCACTTGATACTTTTCATTAATTTTAAGAATAAGTTCCTCTATTTCGCGTACAGAATGGCGATCAAGAGCAGATGTTATTTCATCTAACAGTAATATAGAAGATTGGTTAATAAGCGTTCTAGCGATTGATACTTTTTGGCGTTGTCCACCTGATAATTCATTCGCTTGCCTTTGTAAAAAGCTCTCATCAAGTCCGACATCCTCCAAATATTGAATAGCCTGTTGTTGTGACAGTTTGTTTCCTTGCAAGTGGCGAGGCAGAGAGAGATTATCGAAAACTGTGCCGGCAATCATTGGTGCAGCTTGAAGGGCGATGCCAACATGCCTACGTAAAGCTGTTGGCTCATAGGAAGTAATGAGTTTATCGTCGATGTAAATCGCACCAGCTGTTGGTGAAAGTAAACCGTTACACATTTTTAGTAGGGTTGTTTTGCCAGCACCGGATGGGCCGACAAGTGTTGTAATTTTTCCTTTAGGAATAGAACCAGTAATGTTGTTTAAAATCAGTAAGTCATTTACAGAAAAACGAACTTGTTGGAAGTGAATAGCGGGTTCAAATATGACAGTCATTTGTGTAACTCCTTTATTTACGGCTTGCTATAACTAACAACACTGTAGCACGAAACTTAATGAGGGAGTAGTGAGAAGTCATCGATCGTGATAGATCGATATATGTTTGCAAATGTTATTTTTAGGAAAGGGAGCTGTCGTCATGGGTGTATTATATTTCGATAAAGTAAGTTGTGAGCAAGGTGATTTATATGTAGTTGCTTCTGATGAGGGAATTGTTTACGTAGGTACGCCAAATGCACCGTTTGCGGAAGTGGAGCAATGGGCGACGAAGTCATTTAAAGGATATTATTTTGAAGGGAATCATGAAAAGACCGCTATTTATGTGGAGCAACTAGATGCTTACTTCAGTGGAGAATTAAAGGATTTTGATATGCAGATACATGTCAAAGGTACACCTTTTCAAGTAGCTGTTTGGGATGCGTTAAAAGAATTACCTTATGGTGCGACAACGACATATTCGGCCATAGCAGAGTGCATCGGTAATCCAAAAGCGGTACGTGCAGTTGGTACAGCTATAGGGGCGAATCCTTTGCTCGCTATCGTGCCATGCCACCGTGTTATTGGGAAGGATGGCAAAATGACAGGTTTCCGTGGCGGCATTCCGATGAAAGAGTTTTTACTGCAGTTAGAACAACGCTAGTGACGCCCTAGTATTTGGTAAGTGTAAGAAATAGCTACACAGGACAATAGTCGTCTTGTGCAGCTATTATTTATGAGGTCCTACTAAATATGTTTTTCATGCACGCTTTGAGGTTTACCTAGATGTGTCAAACGTTGTGCGAATGACTCGTTACGAACAGCTGAAGACTTGAAAACGTCTTGGTATTCATAAGCGAGTGTGCCGTGTTCATTAATATCTAAACCAATAGTTTCCTCTTCTTCTGAAACACGTAGAGGGACAAATACTTTGATCAGGTATAACCCGATTACTGAAGTAATGCTGACCCAAGCGACAACAGCTATAACACCAATGGCTTGAATGCCGAGTAAACTAGCGCCGCCACCGTATAGCAAGCCGCCGTCTAAGTGAAATAAACCTACTGCAATTGTGCCCCAAATACCACAAAGACCATGTACAGCAATTGCGCCAACAGGATCATCGACTTTTAATTTCCATTCAATAAAGCGAACGCCTTCTACTAATAACGGAGAAGCAATGAATCCAATTACGATTGCGCCGATAATACTAACATTTGCTGCACCAGCAGTGATACCTACTAAGCCTGCTAAAGCGCCATTTAGTGTTAAAGAGCCATCGATGTGACCATAACGGAATTTTGTATAGAACGCGGTACCGACCACACCAGCTGCACCTGCGAAAAATGTATTTGCAATGACGTTTGGAACGATAGATGAATCAGCTACTAAAGTAGATGCGCCGTTGAAACCGAACCAACCAAACCATAATAAGAAAACACCTAATGCGCCTAGAGGGATACTGTGACCTGGAATAACATTCACGCGTCCGTTTTCATATTTTCCAAGACGTGGACCGATAATCTTTGCTGCAACCAATGCTGCAACAGCCCCTGTTAAATGGACAACTGTTGAGCCGGCGAAGTCTACAAAGCCTAATTGTGCTAACCAGCCATCACTGTTCCATATCCAATGTCCAACTACAGGGTAGACAATGAGTGTCATAAACACGATACAGCCGATGTAGGCCATAATATTTGCTCTTTCCGCTACTGCACCTGAAAGAATTGTAGCGCCTGTAGCGGCAAACATTGTTTGGAAAATGAAGAAGCTCATATTATCAACGCCTGCAAATCCAAAACCGCTCGTTCCAAAAATACCGCCAGCGGAATCGCCGAACATAATGGCGTAACCTACGAGGAAGTAAATAATCCCGCCGAGTGAAATGGTCATAAAGTTTTTCATAATAATATTGACTGCGTTTTTAGAACGTGTAAAACCTGCTTCTACCATCGCGAAACCCGCGTGCATAAAAAATACTAAAATCGCACCGAGCATAACCCACACTAAATTTACCGATAACATGACCTCATCCATAATTTCTGCCCCCTTAATCTACCGCTATCGCGCCAGTTTCTTTCGTACGAATTCGAATTGCTTGTTCTATAGGATAAATAAAGATCTTTCCATCTCCAACTTTCCCAGTAGCTGCATCACGAAGGAGTACTTCTATAATGGCATCGACTTTTTCGTCATCGACAACCATTTCGAGTTTTAGCTTTGGTAAAAATTCAATTTCATAAGAATTTCCTCGAAACAGTCCGATTCTCCCTAATTGACGACCACAACCAGCGATTTCTGAAATACTTAAGCCTGAAATACCTTCGTGCGCAAGTCCATCGCGTACTTTAGCGAAAACTTCTGGTCGAATAATTGCTTCAATCTTCTTCATCCAAACCAACTCCTTACGTTAAGATAATTTACATGTTAAAGAGTGGGGGAAGATGAATCAATTGTTTTTTTGTTATTTATGTAAGGAAATATAACATGTATTTTGTAAGTGGATTCTAGTTTTTAAAAAAATGTGATTATGAAGGGAATGTAAGCGGCAAACAAATTTGTGTCTAAAATGTGAACAATGTAGAATATTCTGAAAATTAACGTTAGGAAATCTAACATCGAGTGAAAATGTATTTAACGCAAGAATCTGTGTATTTTGGTGTATACTATGTCTAATTACGAAAGTGGAAGAAGGAGTTTTTTTATGAGATCGAATTATGTGGATGATAGCTTAGCGTTGCACACAGACTTATATCAAATTAATATGGCCGAGTCTTACTGGGCAGATGGCATACATAATAGAAAAGCGATTTTTGAATTGTATTTTAGAAAATTACCTTTTGGCAATGGATATGCGATTTTTGCGGGGTTGGAACGGATACTGGAGTATTTGCGTGATTTCCGATTTAGTGAATCGGATATAGCTTATTTACGTGAAGAAATTGGTTATAAAGAAGACTTTATTGACTATATTAAAGATATTCATTTTACAGGTGATGTGTATTCGATGGTGGAAGGGGAGCTTGTTTTTGCAAATGAGCCGATTGTCCGCATTGAAGCCCCTTTAGTAGAAGCGCAATTAATAGAGACTGCTTTGCTTAATATTGTAAATTACCAAACTTTGATTGCAACAAAGGCGAGTCGTATTAAACAAGTCGTGAAAAATGAACAAGCGATGGAGTTCGGCACGCGACGTGCGCAAGAGATGGATGCGGCAATTTGGGGTACACGAGCAGCTTTTATAGGTGGGTTTGAATCGACAAGTAATGTGCGTGCAGGGAAGTTATTTAATATACCTGTATCTGGAACGCATGCTCATGCATTAGTGCAGGCATACAAAAATGATTATGATGCGTTTCATGCCTACGCAAAACGTCATCGTGACTGTGTATTTTTAGTGGACACGTACAATACGTTGAAATCGGGTGTACCAACAGCTATTAAAGTGGCGAAAGAGCTTGGTGATAAAATTAACTTCAAAGGTATTCGTTTAGATAGTGGTGATATTGCGTTTCTATCGAAAGAAGCAAGACGTATGCTAGATGAAGCAGGTTTTACAAATGCGAAAATAGTAGTGTCGAACGACTTAGACGAATACACGATTTTAAACTTAAAAGCGCAAGGCGCTCGAGTTGATATATGGGGTATCGGCACAAAGCTTATTACAGCCTATGATCAGCCGGCTTTAGGAGCGGTTTATAAAATGGTGTCAATTGAAAATGCAAATGGGGAAATGGAAGACACAATTAAAATTTCCGCAAATACTGAAAAAGTTACTACGCCTGGTTTGAAAAAGCTTTATCGTATTATAGATCTTGAGAATGGTAAGGCTGAAGGTGATTATATTACGATGCATGATGAGCAGCCGCAAAAGGAAGAACGTATAAAAATGTTCCATCCCGTGCATACATTTGTTTCGAAGTTTGTAACGAACTTTGAAGCGCGAAATTTGCACACCCATGTAATTGTGAATGGGAAAATTGAATATAAAAACCCGTCACTAGCAGAGATCCGAGACTATGCAACGGAAAACTTAGGGCTTTTATGGGATGAATATAAGCGTGCGATGAATCCAGAAGAATATCCAGTGGATTTAAGTCAGAAATGTTGGGATAACAAAATGCGTAACATTCAAGAAGTAAGTGAGATGGTGCATGATATTGAAAGAGGTTAGGGGGAACGGCAATGACATTACAACAACGAATAATAGAGGAATTGCATGTTTCGCCTGTCATTGATGTACAACAGGAAATTCGTAAATCAATTGACTTTTTAAAAACGTATGCGAATCGTTATTCTTTTGTAAAAGGCTTTGTTCTTGGTATTTCGGGAGGTCAAGATTCTACTTTGGCAGGGAAATTAGCACAGCTAGCTGTAGATGAATTGAATGAGGAAGTTGGAGAAAAGAAGTATTCCTTTTGGGCAGTGCGTTTACCGTATGGAGAACAAGCTGATGAGCAAGATTGTCAAGAAGCTATTGATTATATTGTTCCGACGCATGTTTATAGGGTGAATATTAAAGAAGCTGTAGACGCGAGTGTTCATGCATTAGATGAAGCCGGAATTGTACTAAGTGACTTCGCGAAGGGGAATGAAAAAGCCCGTGAACGTATGAAAGTGCAATTTTCGATTGCAGCAATGAATGGCGGTGTAGTCCTTGGTACAGATCATGCAGCAGAGGCAATCACTGGATTTTATACAAAATTTGGTGACGGAGGCGCGGATTTAATGCCGATATATCGTTTGAATAAACGTCAAGGGAAACAGCTACTTGCAGCGCTAAACTGCCCAGAGCATCTGTATTTAAAAGTGCCGACAGCTGATTTAGAAGAAGATCGACCTTCGCTTCCTGATGAAGTTGCATTAGGTGTGACGTATGATGAAATCGATGATTATTTAGAAGGCAAAAGCATATCTGAAGCGGCACGTCAGCAGTTAGAAGGGCATTACTTGCGATCGCAACATAAACGTCATATGCCAATCACAATATTTGATGATTTTTGGAAATAAATAAAATTGAGAAAACCGAACCGAGTAAAATGGTTCGGTTTTCTTCATTTTTTGATTGTTCTGTCGATATAATTACCTATAAGGGTTATAAAATGCGAAGGGGGGGAACGGGGAATGAGGACTTCTAGAGTAAGTGCGACGGCAAATAGTACGTTTCGTAATGAGCGCCAATATTTACATGCTAATGATATAGGGCATAATTTCGAACAAGGTCAGCAGCGCCAGTCTTTTAAAAAGAATGTAAAACAAAGTAAAGAACAACAAACGAAAAAAGGCTCACATACATCGCCGCAGCGTAAGTTAAGCGACTTGGCAGAAGCTCACTTTGACAGTGGTTGTGAACTAACAGACCAACGCGAATTAAATGAAACCGCTATGAAACTAAGTCGATTAAACAATCAAAAGAAGCTCTTGCAAAGTTACCGTTCCTCAATCTGAATGGTGATCTAGCAGGAGCTTTTTCATGGGTGGAGACATTCACGAAATAGCCAAAATAACTTTTCATTTGTTTCACAATTATTCCCATCTTATTTCACAACTGTACTGTAAAGTTTTTAGTAGCAACAGAAAAATGTGAATAGGGGGACTAAATGATGAAGAAATTATTGTTACCGGCATTATTTCTAATGGTAGTATTAGCGGCTTGTGGTACAGGGGAGGACAAAGGGAAAGGTGAATCTAATGCAGAGGAACCAAAAACAACAGCGACTGAATCATCTGGAGAAGATGTTTTAGTGGATGAACGTTTACAAGAGCCTGCAGAAGATACATTGTGTGCAATGTGTAATATGGAAGTGTATATGAAGGATCATGAGATGGGAGTATTTTCAGCTCAAGCGATAAAAGAAGACGGCTCTAACGCGTTTTATGATGATATTGGTTGCTTATTAAATGCAGAAGTGGCAAATGAAGAAACGAACGAAAAGTTTGTTCGTGATTATAGCACGAAGGAATGGGCAAAAGTTGAAGATGTAACAATTTTGAAAACAGAACTGAAATCACCGATGAACTGGGGCTACATACATTTCGTAGACAAGGCGGATGCGGATAAATATGTCGAAGAAAATCCAACTGCTTATGTCGAGGAACTGCAAAAAGTTAAAGATGAGGCATTGGAGCGACGTAATAAGAAAATGAAAGAACAAGCTGAAAAAGAAGCGCATGGTGAAAGTCAGCCGGCATCAGCTGAAATGCAAGATGGTGAACATGGAGAAGGTCATTAATAATCGTTTAGGCTAGGGTTTTCCCTTAGTCTTTTCGGCGTTTGTAGGGAGGGTGATACGGTGGAGCTGAGGGTGTTCGGTTTACTGCTTTTGACTTTGTTTATAAGTATGCCAGTAGACGCACGGCAAAAAGATTTACAAGCAATGATTGATGCTGCACAAGATGGAGCAGTAATTGATATACCAACAGGAATTTATGAGGGACCTATTGCGATTACGAGGCCGCTTACACTTCGAGGTGTAGGAGATGTAGAAATTGTTAGTTCCGGAGAAGACCCAGCTATAAGGATTGAAAAAACTGTAGGCGTGACTGTGGAAAATCTGAAGGTGAAAGCGCAAGAGAAAGCCGTTGTGGCAAGTGATATCACAGATTTAATTTTAAAGGATTTATCCATAGAAAATGTACATGCAGGGATTCATATTCAAAGAGCGGTGGAGGTGGACGTTGCAAATGTAATAGTCTCTGGAAATAATCAGCATTATTCGAAAAAAGGGAACGGTATTGCGGTTTATGAAAGTTCAGAAGTACGAGTAAATAATTCTAAGATACAAAATGTTCAAGATGGCCTTTATATTGAAAAAGTTCAGCGGATTGAAATCGAAAATAATGTAGTTATGAATAGTCGGTACGGTACACATTTTATGTATACCAAAAATGCGTTAGCGACGAAAAATGAATACCGCGACAATGTTACGGGATTCATGATTATGATGACGGAAAATTTACGGATAGATGACAATGTTATTGCACGCCAAAGTGATTTAAATGGCTATGGATTACTTCTTTATGATGTTCAAAATACCCAACTTTTTAATAATGACATACAGAGTAATCGTACAGGTGTAGCTTTGCAAAAAAGTAAGGGCATTGCCATCGAAGAGAATACATTTCAAATGAATCAAACAGCTATTGAAGTGACAAATGCGGATAAGGGAAGTATCGTTCAAAAAAATACGTTTACTGGAAATATATTAACAGCACGCTCAGATAGTAAAGCGATAGCTCTTTCACAAAATTTTTATGATGACTATGTCGGTTTAGATGTGGATGAAGACGGTATAGGAGATACACCGTATGTGGCATTTTCAAGTTTTGGACAATGGATGGTGTGTCAGCCAGTCTATCAATATTTTATAGAATCGCCAAGTGTGGTGTTACTCACGTCACTAGATCAACAAATAAATAAGTTAGAGCAATCGGTTCTTGTCGATCAAGAGCCCGTGCTCCGAGTGAGTGTGCCGAAAAAACAGGCAAGTGGTATTAATGCTTTTCAACTAATTAGTGGCTTAATGTTATTGGTCGTAAGTTTATTGTTATGGAGAAGGGGGATGAAATAATGAAAAAGTGGATTCTTTTATTTGTTGCTATGTGTATCGTTGTGTTATCGGGGTGTTCAGAGAAAACGTATAAACCACGTGACATTGTAAGTGAAACGGATGTTTGTAAAGTTTGTAATATGAGTATTGTTCATGAAGATTATGCAGGACAAATTGCATTGGAAAATGGAGACTACGAAACTTTTGATGACATCGGCTGTTTAATGGACTATATCGAAACTAATGGTGATGGGAAAGTTGGGGCTGCCTTTATAAAAGATGCTCAGTCGAGTAAATGGATTGATGTGTATGAAGCTACATATGTTTACGATAAAGATTTTTGGACACCGATGAATTACGGTGTCTTGGCGTTTCAAACAGCAGATGCTGCTAATGAATGGATGAAAAAAGAGAGCAAAGGTAAATTGCTTACGAATGAAGATTTAAAAGATTTTAAATGGGGGATACACCATTGATGAATGGCATGTTGATAAAATTAGAATGGAAGCAAATGCTTCGCAGTCGTTGGATGCAATTAGTGGGTCTACTGTTTACATTTGTTTTTACGACGATTGTCGTCATTCAACAAATGGCTTTACCGGATGTTGAGGGGTTTACTCGACAAACAGCTTCTTTTTTAAATGTCTTATTTTTTCTGTTGCCTTTATTTATTTTGACGATTGGCAGTATGAGTGTGGCGAGTGATATAGAGTCAGGTTGGTACTCGTTGCTGAAAACGTACCCGATGACGATTGTGCAATTTATTCAAGGGAAATTCGTTGCGATTGTAAGTGCGTTTTTCCTTATTGCTGCACTAGCATTTGGCGTTGTGTTCTCCTTGAGTGGATTGCTCGGTGGTGTAAGGTTGTCGCTGCTGTTTATATGTTTGACTGCGTTGTGCATTGTTATTTTTACTGCCGTTGCAATTTTTATAGGAACGTTAGCGAAAACACGACTTTTCGCATTAGCGTTGTCATTGGTTGTCTGGTCCTTCTTCTTGTTGCTATTATCGTATGCCCTAATGGCTATAGGTACAGTAGTTGCGGGTCATGTATTGCAAAAAATGACGATTGTTGTGATGCATATTAACCCGGTAGAATGGCTACGGTTTGGTTATTTTCTATTTACTGATCAAGCGAGTGTTTTAGGTCCTTCGTTTTATAGCTTGACACAGTTCTATACATCGGTAGCTGGAATGGTAACGTACGCTACCGTAACGGTGTTATGGGTAGGGTTACCGCTAATAGGTGCTCGTATAGTGCTGCGTAAAAGGGGGCGTAAATGATGCTGGTAGAAGCGAAAAGGATTTCAAATGTTTATGATAACGGCAGGGGATTGGTGGAAGCTTCATTTACATTACAAGAAGGGCGGATATTGGCACTTGTTGGAGGTAATGGAGCTGGGAAAAGTACGCTAATTAGAATGCTTACGGGTCAAGAACTACCGAAGTCAGGACAATTGTTATGGCATGAAGAACAAGAGGTACGCTATATGCCAGATGATGTAGATTTTCCGTCGACTTTAACGGCAGAGGAAATCATTCAGTTACTTGCTTCATTAAAGAAGATTGATAAGACGCAACAAGAAGCGGTTTTAAAACGTGTAGGATTATGGGATGAGCGTAAACAAAAAGTGCATCAATTTTCAAAGGGGATGCGTCAACGTTTAAATTTAGCGCAAAGCTTGCTTGGTAATGGTCGTTTACTTATTTTAGACGAACCTACGAATGGGCTAGATCCATATTGGATTGCAGAATTGAAAAAGATGATGCAAGAGCAAAAAAGTTTAGGGTGTACAGTTTTATTTTCGACGCATCTATTAGCTTTTGCTGAGGGGGTAGCGGACGATGTGCTTATTTTACACGAAGGAAATGTGTTGATACATGGGGATTTACAAGACGTATTACTCGCAGGAAAGGTAAACAAACTTGAAGAATTATGGCTAAAAGAAATTGGTTTGTAACTTAGAAGATTATATAAAATAGCGAAAGCTTGTCTGTTTATATTCAGACAAGCTTTTTAGTTAGGCGCCAAGGTTGTGTTACATAGGTGTTTTCGCTTATTCTTAAGTGAGTAGTTATCATGCAATTCTAACGATTTATAGGATGAGACTTGGGAGGTGCCGAT
>JAVWKG010000015.1:0-37909 GCA_036638655.1 Lysinibacillus sp.
ACATACTTATAATATCAAGATTAAAAAACAATGTCAATATAATTCGTGAAAAAAATAGAATTAATTTATAGTAACCTAATACTGCAAAACATACACTTACTTTAAAATGTATATTTCTAAATCCATTTCCTTCTCATTTTAAATGCTACTGCAATATACTTTTTTTAACTATACAAATTCAATAGATAGAATAAATATATACGTTGAAAGTTTCCATCATAGTAACCTCGAGTAGTTTCTTTTCTAACTGATTGCTTTGCTCGAATATGAGGTTTGAAACAAGAACATTGTTACAGGACGTGACAATGCCTTCGTTCCTTATCCTCAGTGTCAAATTGCCACATCAAATAGTATTTTAAATGACAATCTAACATTCATACTAGCTTTTCGTGATGAACCTTTAGTTAAAAACCACCAAAGTCTATACATTTAGTAATAACCTGAATTAAATAATGTTAATTTATAATGATGCGTGAAATATAAAATGTCCGGTTTTTACCTAAATCAAAAATTTCATTTGTTTCTTTTAATTTAATTAAAGGACGTGTAGGTGCAAATTTATTAACAAACATTACTTCTCCACGTTCTAAATTTGAAAGTTCAACAATTGTCCCAATTGGTAAATCTGCTACAATATCGATCAATGCTCGCACTACTTTAATATCAAATTTACCAAACTCTGACTCATTAATCATTTCAATTACCTTAAAAGAAGATTGCTTTGTTCTATATAAACGCTCACACGTCATAGCATGGAATACATCTGCAACCGCAATAATTTGCGCAAAAATAGAAATTTTATCTATCTTTTCTGCCTTCGGGTACCCACTTCCATTTAAACGCTCATGGTGCTGGAATATTGCCTGTTTCATAGAATCTTTTAAAACAGATAGATCCTTTACCATCTTATAGCTATATACTGGATGTTTACGAACTTCATTGAATTCATGTTCATTTAATGCTGAGTTCTTATCTCTAATACGCGGATGTACTTTAGCCATCCCGCAATCTGCGAGTAAACCGCCAATAGCCATCTGTAATGTTAACCCTTTATCATAACCAAGCTTTTGAGCAATAACAGCAGCGATCATCCCTGTTGCAACACAATGATGATACAAATAATCTTTTGGATTAGAATACTCATTTAAATCAAAAATAATTGTACGGTCTTCTAATACTCTTTCAACTGCCGGTAAAATAATATTACGTGCCTTTGCAATATCAACCTTTGCACCAGCTTCCCAGTTCATAAACTCTTTCTTAAATTGTGTTACTGCACTATCATAGACTGTCTTAAACGTATATGTAGTCTCTACTTCTGCTACTTCATTGCTAACCACATTACTATCTTGTTTCTCTTCAATGACCACAGTTTTCTCTAATCTGTTCTTGTAAATGGGAATGACACTAATATTAAATACATTAAAAACCTGTATGTGCGCATACGAAACTTTTGTGTTTTTATATACTATTGGAAATTGAGTATTTGCAAAGATATCTTCTGATACAATTTTCCCTAAGCGTAATTCAGAAACTTGGACTTGCGTTGATTCCACAAAATTACCACCTTTACAATATTTCATTCATACGAATTTATATCTATTTATTTTAGCATGCTTTGACATGAAATGACTTAATTTTGCAAAAAAAGATCAAAAAAATAAAACCGAAGCTTAGCAAAAATCGCTAAATGCATCGGTTTTTTTGTTACTCATCTATTTGTTCAATTTCTGCTTGTTCATCAGATTCATCTTCAGGTAATTCCTCATCTGCTTTTTCAACTTTAGCGACAGTTGCAACTAGCTCGTCTTCTCCTAAACGGATTAAACGGACACCCTGCGTACTACGACCAATTAATGAAATATCATTGATATCCATTCGAATTAGCATACCGTTAATAGTCATTAACATAAGATCTTCTGTACCATCTACTGTTTTCAAGGCAATCATCGGGCCATTTTTATCAGTAATTTGGATAGTTTTTAGACCGACGCCTCCACGGCTTTGTAGACGATACTCTTCTTCAGAAGTACGTTTACCATAACCTTTTTCAGTTACAACAAGAATTTCCTGTCCTGGTTCCACAATTTCCATACCTACAACTTCGTCGCCTTTACGTAACTTAATACCACGTACACCACTAGCTGTACGCCCCATCGAACGAATGTCTTCTTCTTGGAAACGAACAAGCATACCATCACGTGTACCGATAATCACCTGTTTTTGTCCGTCAGTTAAACGTACTGCAATTAAGTCATCATCTTCACGTAAACCAATGGCAATTAAACCATTCGTACGGATATTAGCAAAATTGGAAACCTGCGTTCGTTTTGTTACCCCTGTTTTTGTCGTGAAAATAAAGTAAGCATCCTCTTCAAATGATTCAACACGAATCATAGCTGTTACTTTCTCATTCTTCTCGATATTTAGTAAGTTAACAATCGGTAATCCTTTTGCTGTACGACCATATTCCGGGATCTCATATCCTTTTGCACGGAATACTTTTCCCTTAGTTGTGAAGAAAAGAATCGTGTCATGTGTAGAAGTATTCATTAAATGTTCAACGAAGTCATCTTGATTTGTCCCCATACCTTGGACACCGCGACCACCACGTTTTTGACTACGGTATGTATTCGCAGCTAAACGTTTAATATATCCGTTATGTGTTAAAGTAATAACCGAATTTTCACGTGGGATTAAATCTTCGTCCTCAATCATTTCCATACCGCCAGCTGTAATTTCAGTACGGCGTTTATCATTAAAGCGTTCTTTAATTTCTAAAATTTCAGTTCGAATAATGGCAACGATTTTTTCTTCGTCTGCTAATATTGCTTTTAACTCTGCAATAAGTACTTGCAGCTCTTGATATTCTGATTCAATTTTTTCACGCTCTAGTCCACTTAAACGGACTAAACGCATATCCAAAATAGCTTGTGCTTGTCGTTCAGATAATTTGAAGCGCTCCATAAGCAATGGTTTTGCTTCATCTCCATTACGAGAACCTCGAATAATAGCAATTATTTCATCGATGTGGTCAAGTGCAATTCGTAAACCTTCTAAAATATGTGCACGATCTTCCGCTTTCTTTAACTCAAATTCTGTACGACGGCGAATGATGACCTTTTGGTGTTCTAAGTAATGGTAAAGCATTTCTTTTAAACCCATTACTTTCGGTTGACCATCTACTAGAGACAGCATGTTAATACCGAAGCTTGATTGCATTGCCGTTTGCTTATATAAGTTATTTAAAACAACATTTGCATTTGCATCTTTACGAATTTCAATGACAACTCGCATACCACGACGATCAGACTCATCTCGTAAATTCGTAATACCATCAATCTTTTTATCGCGGACAAGCTCTGCAATTTTTTCGATTAACTTTGCTTTATTTACTTGATAAGGCAATTCGTTAATAAGAATTGTTTCTTTGCCATTTGCTTTTTGCTCTATTTCCACTTTAGCGCGGATAATAATCGAACCACGACCTGTTTCGTAAGCACGACGAATACCACTTCGGCCTAAAATAATACCACCTGTTGGGAAATCCGGTCCTGGCACAATATCCATTAATTCTTCTGTACTAATAGCAGCATTCTCAGAAAGTGCAAGTACTGCATCTATTACTTCACCAAGCTGATGCGGAGGAATATTTGTAGCCATACCAACAGCAATTCCTGCAGCCCCGTTTACAAGTAAGTTCGGATAACGACTTGGTAAGACAACTGGTTCTCTTTCAGAGCCGTCATAGTTATCTGTATAGTCAATTGTATTTTTATTAATATCACGTAACATTTCCATCGCAATGCGTGACATACGAGATTCCGTATAACGCATCGCAGCCGCTCCGTCACCATCTACAGATCCAAAGTTACCATGTCCATCAACTAACATATAACGATAACTAAAATCTTGAGCCATACGTACCATTGCATCGTAAATAGAAGAGTCACCATGTGGGTGATACTTACCCATTACATCCCCAACGATACGTGCTGATTTTTTATATGCCTTATCAGCAGTATTACCTAGTTCCTGCATACCATATAAAATACGACGATGTACGGGCTTTAAACCATCACGTACATCTGGTAATGCACGTGAAACGATTACACTCATTGCATAGTCGAGAAATGAAGTTTCAATTTCTTTTGTAATATTAATTCCTTTAATACCTGAGCGATCTTGTTCTGACACAGTGTTTTACCTCCTTCCAAAGGGAAATTAAATATCTAAGTTTGCATAAACTGCATTTTCTTCAATAAATTGACGACGTGGTTCAACCTCATCACCCATTAAACGTTCAAATGCTTGGTTTGCCTTAATAGCGTCATCTAATTCTACTTGTAGTAATGTACGGTGTTCTGGATCCATTGTCGTTTCCCACAATTGTACTGCATTCATTTCACCAAGACCTTTATATCGCTGTATATTTGGTTTTGGCACAGCGGGTAAGCCTGCTATAATTTCCTTTAAAGTTTCCTCATCATAGCAATATTCAATATGCTTGCCTTGTTTCACCTGATAAAGTGGTGGCTGCGCAATATAAATATACCCCGCTTCTATCAGCGGTCTTAAGAAACGGAAGAAGAATGTTAATAGTAACGTACGGATATGTGCACCATCGACATCGGCATCCGTCATTATAATAATTTTATGATAACGCGCTTTTTCTAAATTGAATTCCTCACCAATACCAGTACCGAAGGCTGTTATCATCGCACGTATTTCTGCATTCGATAAAATTTTATCTAGACGAGCTTTCTCGACGTTCAAAATTTTCCCTCGAAGTGGCAAAATAGCTTGGAAGAAACGGTCACGACCAGATTTTGCTGAACCACCGGCAGAGTCACCCTCTACGATGTAAATTTCTGAATCTGCTGGGTTTGTTGAAGAACAGTCTGCTAACTTACCTGGTAGACTCGATACTTCTAGTGCAGATTTACGTCGTGTGAATTCACGTGCCTTTTTCGCTGCAACACGCGCACGTGCGGCCATTAAACCTTTTTCAATAATTTTGCGAGCAACAGTTGGATTTTCTAACATGAAACGTTCAAAGCCCTCTGAGAACAATGAATTCGTTATTTGACTCACTTCTGAGTTACCTAACTTCGTTTTTGTTTGCCCTTCAAATTGTGGATCTGGATGTTTAATAGATACAATAGCAGTCAAACCTTCACGCACATCTTCACCAGTTAAGTTGGTATCCGCGTCTTTGAGTAAGCCATTTTTACGTGCATAATCGTTAATAACACGTGTCAGTGCTGTTTTAAAGCCCGATTCATGTGTACCACCCTCGTACGTATTAATATTATTGGCAAACGAAAAGATATTTGAAGAAAACCCTGCATTATATTGCATAGCTATTTCAACTGTAATTCCATCTTTTTCGCTTAAAACATCAATTGGTTCGTGAATTGGCTCTTTTGATTGATTTAAATGTTCTACGTAAGAACGAATACCACCCTCATAGTGATAGGTAGTAGAACGTTCCTGGTCTTCTCTCTCATCCGCAATTGTAACGCGAATGCCACGATTTAAATAAGCCAGTTCGCGAATACGGTGCGCTAAAATGTCAAATTCATACACTGTTGTTTCTTTGAAAATTTCAGGATCTGCTTTGAAGCGTGTCAGCGTACCGTTATGATCAGAGTCACCAACAATCTTCAATTCTTGAATTGTTTTACCACGTGAAAACTTAATTTCGTGGATATGTCCTTCACGATGCACTTGTACAATTGTTTCTAGTGATAACGCATTTACTACAGATGCACCTACTCCATGTAGACCACCTGATACTTTGTAGCCGCCACCGCCAAATTTACCACCAGCATGCAACACTGTCATAATAACTTCAACAGCTGGTTTACCCATTTTCTCCTGAATGCTAACTGGAATACCACGTCCGTTATCTTCTACCCGAATCCAGTTATCTTTTTCGATTGTCACATTGATGTCCGTACAAAAACCTGCTAGTGCTTCATCAATACTATTATCTACTATTTCCCAAACTAAATGATGTAACCCCTTTGAACTTGTTGTTCCAATATACATACCGGGTCTTTTACGAACTGCTTCCAAACCTTCTAGAACTTGTATTTGATCCGCTTCGTACGACTGCCCCTGTAATTCATTATTTTCTGTAGCCACGGTGTTCACCTACTCCTTCATAACATCATTGTGTGTAAATGAACGAACAGTCAACCGAGCTGACTATTACTATTCGTTCTTTATATTTATAAATCTAAAAATAACCCATCCTTATACTCAATCAATTAATCCCTGTTTCACGTGGAACAATTGCGCATGTTGAATCGTTTCATGATGAATACCTTCTACACTTGTTGTTGTCACAAATGTTTGTACTTCCCCTTGAATCGTGTTCAAAAGATGCGATTGACGATAATCATCCAATTCGGACAATACGTCGTCTAATAGTAAGATGGGTGTTTCTTTTGTTTCCTGTTTAATTAATTCTATTTCAGCGAGTTTTAATGATAGCGCTGTTGTACGCTGCTGTCCCTGTGAACCATATGTTTGCACATCATATCCATTCACTAAAAACTGTAAATCATCTCGATGTGGTCCGACTAAAGTTACACCACGATCTAATTCTCGAGTTTTGGCCTCTTGTAACTTTTTCGCCATGAAACTCTCCATCTCACTCGTAGTCCAGTTGGCTTCCATCCCCGCTACTGGTTTATATTTAATAACTAATTTTTCATTACCACGTGAAATACCAGAATGAATTGGTTCTGCCCATTCTTGTAAAAGTTCCATAAATTGAAATCTTTTTCGAATAATTTGTATAGCAGCATGAATATACTGCTCATTATAGACGTCGTACATTACATCATTCATCAAAGACTTACCTTGATTCATTTTCAAGTAATGATTACGTTGTTTTAATATCTTTTGAAAGTTTAATAAATCATGTAAATAAACCGGGGATATTTGGCCAATCTCCATATCAATAAAACGTCGTCTAATTTGCGGACTTCCTTTTACAACATTTAAATCTTCAGGCGCAAACATAACCACATTCATTTGACCAATATAATTAGTGAGACGACTTTGTTCTATATGGTTTATTTTACCTTTCTTACCTTTTTTAGAAATCATAAGTTCGATAGGTAAACGACCATACTTTTTTTGAACTGCACCTTCTATTTTACCATAGTCTGTATCCCAACGTATTAATTCTTTATCATTAGCAGTTCTATGGGACTTCGCCATTGCTAAAACGTAGATAGATTCCATTACATTCGTTTTCCCTTGGGCATTTTCTCCAATGAAAACATTTATTTTTGGAGAAAAGTCTAATGTTAATGAATCATAATTACGATAATTAGTAAGTTTCAAATGCTCAATATGCATTATTATTGTCCATTCTGCCCAATAATGCGGAAACGTCCGCAACCTGGAATATTAACAAGATCACCATCGCGTAGCTTTCGACCACGTCGGTCATCTATTTCGCCATTTACAAATACTTCGTGCTCTTGTAAAAACCACTTAGCCATACCACCTGAACTAATGGCATCTGTTATTTTTAAAAGCTGCCCTAGTGTTATATATTCCGTGTCAATTGTGATGTCTTTCAATGTACTGTCACCCTCCGTGTATTAAATCCTTATCTCACTATCATACCTAAAATTCCGCCATAAGTAAAAAAAGATAGCCACAAATAGCGACTATCCTCAAAGTATTTCTATCAATATGTGCGGACTGGTAAAATAAGTTGCAAAATTGCATCGTCATGGACAGAACGTAAAATGAATGGTCTCATCGCTCCGGTAAATTGAATGACAACATCCTGACCATCAATTGCCTTTAACGCTTCCATCATGTATTTAGCACTAAACGATATTTTTAAGTTCTCGCCTTCCAGTTGTTCTACCGGAATTTCCTCTTGTACTTTTCCGATTTCAGGAGAGTTTGACGAAACTTCAACAGCAGAACTATCTAAAATTTCAAATCGTACAACATTATTTCGGTCTCCTCTTGCTACGAGAGATGCGCGATCAATAGCTTGTAATAATGCTTTTCCGTTTATTGTTACATTTGTTTGATATTCTTCTGGAATTAATCGGGATGTATCAGGGTAATTACCTTCAAGTAAACGAGAGAAGAACAAAACATCACCTGTTTTAAATAATACTTGTTGGCTAGTAATAACAATTTGGACAAGGTTTGTTGAATCTTCTAATACTTTATTTAATTCATTTAAGCTTTTACCAGGAATTACGACACTATGTTCTACTTCTGGTAAGTCTCCTAATTTTACTTTACGACTAGCTAAACGGTGGCTATCTGTTGCTACGCATATTAACTCTTCGTTTTTTATTTTCCAATTAACACCTGTTAATACGGGACGACTTTCAGAAGTTGCTACTGCAAAAACTGTTTCACGGATAATGGATTTTAATAAATCTGCTGGAATTGTAAATTGTTGATCTTCAGTAAGTTCCGGTAACAACGGGTATTCAGAAGGATCTGATCCAATTAGGTGGAATTCAGATTTTCCTGAACGTATTTGTGTTTGAAGACCTGAAGTTACTTGAATTTCAACTTCATTTGTTGGTAATTTACGTATAATTTCATTGAACATACGTGCTTGAACAATAATTGAACCTGTTTCTGTTACATCAATAATTGTTTCACCGTCTATTTCGCTTGGAATAAAAGTTTGGATTGTAATATCTGCATCACTACCAGTTAAACTAATACCTTCGTGTGTTGCATCGATTTTAATACCCGTCAAAATAGGAACAGTTGTTTTAGAACTAACAGCTTTCATAACATCATTTAGTCCTTCTAATAAACGGTCACGTAATATATTAAATTTCATATTTTTTACCTCACATATATATTATTTATTATTAAAGAATTTTAATAGATATAGTACTAGGTCCTGTGGATTTGTGGATAAGTGCCCTCGGGTCAACAAGGTCAGTCTATCCACATGTAGATAGACTGTGAATAAGTTTGTGCCTAAGTTTAGTAATTATCCACAGAATTATTTACCTAACATACTACGAATTTGTTTAATATCTTGTTGTAATTGAGTATCAATTTTCAACATAGATGAAATTTTTTCATGTGCATGAATAACGGTTGTATGATCGCGTCCACCAAACTCTTCACCTATTTTAGGTAAGGAAAAGTCTGTAAGCTCGCGTGATAAAAACATGGCAATCTGTCTAGGAAATGCTATGAGCTTCGTACGTTTTTTCGCAGTAAAGTCTTCCAGACGAATATTGTAATGCTCACCAACTATATTTTGAATATCTAAAATTGAGATTGTTCGTGGCTTCGCATTTGGAATGATATCTTTTAAAGCTTCCGCTGCAAGAGAAGCTGATATATCTTGGTTAACTAATGATGAGTAGGCAACGACACGAATAAGCGCACCCTCAAGCTCTCTAATATTAGAGTCAATTTGGTTCGCTATATAGAGCATTACTTCATTAGGTACTTCAAGACCATCAGCTTTGGCCTTTTTACGTAAAATGGCAATACGAGTTTCTAAATCAGGTGGTGCAATATCAGTGATAAGTCCCCACTCGAATCGAGAGCGTAAACGATCCTCTAATGTTGGAATTTCTTTTGGTGGGCGATCACTTGAGATTACAATTTGTTTAGATTCTTCATGTAACGTGTTAAATGTGTGGAAAAATTCTTCCTGTGTTGATTCTTTTCCAGCCAAAAATTGAATATCATCAATTAGCAGCACATCGACATTGCGATATTTATTGCGGAAATCGAGTGCTTTATTATCACGAATTGAGTTAATAAATTCATTCGTAAATTTTTCAGAAGATAAGTAAACGACTTTAGCGTTTGGATTATGTTCTAATACATAATGACCAATTGCGTGCATTAAATGGGTTTTACCTAATCCAACTCCTCCATATATAAAGAAAGGGTTGTATGCTTTCGCGGGCGCTTCTGCTACAGCTAGTGAAGCAGCATGTGCAAAACGATTTCCAGAGCCAATAACAAACGTATCAAATGTATATTTCGGATTTAACATACCTGGTGAAATATCGTGATGATCGCTATTTTTTGCTTGGATAATCGGTGCTGGAAGATCAAAATCGTCTGAGTCCGGACTTTTTTGAACAACAAATTTTATAAGCAAGTCTTCTCCTGTAAGCTCCGTTAATATACCTGTAATCAAATGAATATAATGATTTTCAAGCCAATCACGAGCAAACGAATTTGGCGCAGCAATAGTCACGTTTGTTCCACTATAAGTGAGTAGTTTCGTTGACTTTAACCACGTTTCAAAGCTTGGTTTTGAAATTTTTTGTTCAACTTGAGCCAGGACATTGTTCCATAGTTCCTCTAAATGTTCCAAGCCTTATTCTCCTTTACGATTTCGGTACATGTAAAAAAAATTTATTTGTACAATAATTTTTAGCAAATACTCATATTTAATAAATAGTCCACATAACCACACAGTGGGGATAACTTTTACCCAAAGGTTGTGAAAAAAATTATCCACAGCATATTAACAGTTGTGGATAATTTTTTATTAGTTTTAGTTTTCAACAAAGTGAATCACAAGTATCGTATCAAAAAAAACAAGTAATTTCAATAGCTTGAGAAACTTATCCACACAACTATTAATAATCCCCGGAATAGTTGTCCACAGGCTATGTTTATGTGTAAAAGGTGTCAATAACTGTTGTGGATAAAAAAATAGACGGAAATTAATACCCACAAAGAAATGTGGAGAATTCACTTGAGTTGTGGATAACGTAGATATGAATGAAAATAGTGTAGTTGTATTTAAATGAATTGAATGGATTGACAAAATGGTGATTTACTATATATAATATGCAAGTCTGTATGTTGAAAAATTCAACTTTCATATCAGGAGGTGTCTATATAACATGAAACGTACTTACCAACCAAAGAAACGTAAGCACAGCAAAGTGCACGGTTTCCGCGCACGTATGAGCACGAAAAACGGCCGTAATGTTCTTGCTGCTCGCCGTCGTAAAGGCAGAAAAGTTTTATCAGCATAAAATAAGTCCACTGAGCCACATCAGTGGTCTTTTTTTTCTTTATTTTACGTAAAGTTGTTACAAAATAAAGATTTGAATGATTAGATTGAGCGGGTGAAGAAATGAAAAAACGCCAAAGAGTTAAAAAAAATGAAGATTTTCAGAAGATCTTTAAAAAGGGGAAATCTTTTGCGAATCGTCAGTTTGTTGTATATTGTCTACCAAAAGAGGGACAAACTGAATTGCGAATTGGTTTATCGGTTAGTAAGAAGCTGGGCAATGCTGTAACGCGCAATCAAATTAAACGATATGTTCGGCAAAGTATTTTAGAGTTAAAAGAAGATATAAGAAAAGATATGGATTATGTTATTATCGCCAGATATCCGGCGGCCACAATGAATTTTCATGAAGTAAAGGGAAGCTTACAGCATGTTTTACACATTGCGAAAGTATTGAAAAGAGTGTAATACATCGAAGTAAACAAGTAGTAGATATAAAGCTTTCTTTATAAATATTTCGGGAAAGTTGAAGTAAATGTAATACAGAGCACAATGAATTTGTATATTTAGTAGAGTGAAAGGTTATTTGCGTGATAAAATAGCTATTAAAGAAAAAATTGAATAGTTTTTAGGGGGAAGAAGGTTGAAAAAACGATTTTGGATAATTCTGTCTCTAGTATCAGTCGTATTACTATTGTCTGGGTGTACAGAATTTAATGAACCAATCTCTAAAAATAGCGAAGGATTCTGGAATGAATTCATCGTTTGGCCATTGGTATCAGCTATTGATTTCTTTGCGAGTAAACTAGGCACGTATGCATGGGGGATTATTGCTGTAACAATAATTATCCGTTTAGCAATACTGCCATTAATGATTAAGCAAACAAAGAGTTCGAAAAAAATGCAAGAAGTGCAGCCAAAAATGAAGGAATTAAAAGAGAAATATGCTTCGAAGGATGCACAAACGCAACAGAAGTATCAACAAGAAATGATGAAGTTGATGAGTGAATCTGGTGTTAATCCACTTGCTGGATGTTTACCGATGCTCATTCAAATGCCAATTCTAATTGGTTTCTATCATGCGATTAGTCGTATGAATGCAACAACAGAGGTTTATAATTTAGGGAGTTTCTTTATGTTTCCACTAGGGGAGCCAGCACCTGTATTAGCAATTTTAGCTGGTTTAATGCAATTCCTTGTATTACGTACAGGTCCATCAATGGACAATCCACAAATGAAAATGATGATGTATATTATGCCATTTATGATCATCGCCTTTGGTATGGCATTACCAGCAGCGCTATCGTTATATTGGGTAATTGGGAATATTATTTCAATTCTTCAAAATCTATTTATTTACAAACCTTGGAAAAAGGATGAAACTCAACCTGCTCAAACAGGAGGGGCTAATAAGTGAAACAAATTACGCAAATAGGCGCAACAACACAAGAAGCGGTCTCATTGGCGTTACAGAAACTTGGCAAGACTCATGAACAAGTAGATGTTGAAGTTTTACAAGAAGGTAAAAAGGGGTTTTTAGGTTTTGGTTCACGTCCTGCTGAAGTACGTGTCACAGTAATAGAGGTAGCAGATAGTCAAGCTATCGAAAAGGTAGATCAGACTAAACAACAATTGGTCGGTGAGATTCCAACTGAGGAAACAGTAATAATTAGTATGGGTAATGAGGATTCTCAGCTTTCTAAAATATCTAATGTAGCTGATACTGCTGAAAATTCAATTGAAGAAGCACAAGCATATTTAACAACTATTGCGGAGCAAATGGGTGTTAAAGATCTTCAAATTGATATGGCGCGCGAAGGAAAATACGTATTATTTCAACTGAAAAGTGAAAAAGCAGCATTATTAATTGGAAAACGTGGTCAAACATTAAATTCCTTGCAACAATTAACGCAACTTGTGTTAAATAAGAGTGCTAAGCAATTTCTATTAGTGAAGTTAGATGTAGAAAATTACCGAGAGCGCCGTCAAGAAGCATTAGAGCAATTGGCGGATCGTATGGCAGATAAGGCGATTCGATTGAAGCAGCGTGTAGAATTTGAACCGATGCAGTCATATGAACGTAAAGTCATTCATAATCAGCTTGCAAATCGAGTTGACATCGAAACGTATTCTGAAGGAATTGAACCGAATCGCTATTTAGTAATTGAACCACTTAAATAATAGCTATTAGAACGTCAAACCAATAATATACAGACAAACGAGTAGTCTATTCATCATTTTGGTGAATAGACTATTTTTATTTTTGAGTGAATGTTGTGCACAGTTTATAAGGTTGTGGAAAACTAACTCGCTTTAGATTTTGTTTAAAATATGTTAATCTAATAAGTTAGAAAGTACTGTTCGGTTTTGTTATCCACATGTGGATAACGACGTTCAGCCATGCATATTAAAATAGGCTGAAAATTATTATGTCTTTGGTGCATGCTATAGATTAGATAAAGGAATTTGTCATGCGAGGACGTTCTAAAATTAGGATGTTTTAGTTATGTACGATGCAGTGGAAATTGTAATTGTATATACGCCGAGGCAAAGTAGAGTTGTAGGAGGTTATTAACAAATGGAATTTGATACAATTGCGGCGATATCTACACCAATGGGTGAGGGAGCTATTGCTATTGTTCGCCTAAGTGGGGACGAAGCAGTAATAATTGCTGATAAAATATTTAAGTCACCAGGTGGCAAAAGTTTATTAGAAAAACAAACACATACGATTCATTACGGACATTTAGTGGAGCCTAAATCTGGTGAGATAGTAGAGGAAGTTATGCTTTCTTTAATGCGAGCTCCTAAAACATTTACGCGTGAAGATGTAGTAGAGATTAATTGTCATGGTGGAATGGTATCAGTAAATCGTGTTTTAAAATTAGCTTTGACGAATGGTGCGAGACTAGCAGAGCCTGGTGAATTTACGAAACGTGCATTTTTAAATGGGCGCATCGATTTATCGCAGGCAGAAGCGGTGATGGATTTAATTCGTGCGAAAACAGATCGTGCAATGAATGTTGCTCTCGGTCAAATGGATGGTAAGTTATCAAGGCTTATTGGAGAGCTGCGCCAAGCATTACTAGAGACATTAGCGCAAGTAGAGGTTAATATTGATTATCCGGAGTATGATGATGTTGAAGAAATGACAGTGCCCGTTTTGCTTGATAAGTGTACATGGGTGCGTGATGAAATCGTCAAGCTTTTACAAACATCATCTCAAGGGAAAATATTACGTGAAGGTTTATCTACAGTTATTTTAGGTCGCCCAAACGTTGGGAAATCTTCACTTTTAAATAGTTTAGTACAAGAAAATAAAGCAATTGTGACAGATATTGCAGGGACAACTCGTGATATTATAGAAGAGTATGTCAATGTGCGAGGTGTACCACTTCGTTTAGTCGATACTGCTGGCATTCGCGAAACAGAGGATATTGTAGAGCGTATTGGTGTAGAACGTTCACGCCAAGTATTGCGCGAGGCAGATTTAATATTATTCGTATTAAACTACGGAGAAGAACTAACTGTAGAAGATGAACGTCTTTTCGAAACAATTGAGGCAATGGATTACATTGTTGTTATTAATAAGACAGATTTGCCACAAAAAATAGATTTAGCACGTGTAGAAGCTTTAGCTCGTAAGCATCGCATCGTTACTACGTCATTACTTCAAGAAGAGGGCGTTATGGAACTAGAGGAGTCAATTGCTGCTCTGTTTTTCGATGGGCAACTTGAAGCAGGCGATTTAACGTATGTATCGAATGCACGTCATATTGCTTTATTGCATCAAGCGCAGGCAACTGTAGAGGATGCACTCGATGCAGCGAGTGCTGGAGTGCCAGTTGATATGGTGCAAATAGATGTTACACGTACTTGGGAAATCCTTGGTGAGATCATTGGTGATACGGTACAAGAAAGTCTTATTAATCAGCTATTTTCACAGTTTTGTTTAGGGAAATAATTTGGAATTAAATACGCTTAGGCGAATTAGATATAGAAGGGAAGATACGAGCATGCCAACACAGTATGAGGCAGGCACGTTTGATGTCATCGTTATAGGGGCAGGTCATGCAGGTGCAGAAGCTGCATATGCTGCTGCTAAAATGGGTGCTAACACACTCATGTTAACAATTAATTTAGATATGATTGCATTTATGCCATGTAATCCATCCATTGGAGGTCCAGCAAAAGGAATTGTTGTGCGTGAAATTGACGCACTTGGTGGGTTAATGGGAAAAGTAATTGATAAAACGCATATACAAATGCGGATGCTAAACACTGGTAAAGGCCCGGCTGTTCGTGCATTACGAGCACAAGCAGATAAAGTACTTTACCAGCAAGAGATGAAACGACTATTAGAGGAAAATGAAAATTTAACAATTCACCAAGCAATGGTAGAAGAGCTAGTCATTGAGAATGACGAAGTGCAAGGTGTAATTACACAAATTGGTGCGATTTACCGTGCAAAAACAGTTATTATCACTACAGGTACGTTCCTACGTGGTGAAATCATTATTGGTGATGTGAAATATTCAAGTGGACCGAATAATCAACAACCATCAATAGGTTTAGCAGATAACTTAAAGGAACTAGGGTTTGATCTCGTGCGCTTTAAAACAGGTACGCCACCACGTGTAAATAGCCGTACAATTGATTATTCAAAAACGGAAATTCAACCAGGTGATGATGTACCGCGTGCATTTAGTTTTGAAACAACTGAATTTATAATGGATCAATTACCATGCTGGTTAACATATACAAGCTTGAAGACACATGAAGTTATTGAAGCAAACTTACATCTTTCACCGATGTATTCGGGCATGATTAAAGGGACAGGTCCTCGTTACTGCCCATCAATTGAAGATAAGGTTGTCCGATTTAACGATAAACCCCGCCATCAAATTTTCTTAGAGCCAGAAGGTCGTAATACGCGTGAAGTTTATGTACAAGGTTTGTCGACGAGCTTGCCAGAACACGTGCAAAAGCAATTAATTGCATCAGTTCCTGGTTTAGAAAATGCTGAAATGATGCGTGCGGGTTATGCGATTGAGTATGATGCGATTGTACCAACTCAGTTATGGCCTACACTTGAAACAAAACGAATTAAAAATTTATATACAGCTGGTCAAATTAATGGTACTTCGGGTTATGAAGAAGCGGCAGGTCAAGGTCTAATGGCAGGCATGAATGCTGCAGCTAAAGCTCTTAGTAAGAATGAGTTAATTTTAAGTCGTTCAGAGGCGTATATAGGAGTATTAATCGACGATTTAGTAACAAAGGGTACTAACGAACCTTATCGTTTACTAACATCTCGCGCGGAATATCGTTTATTGTTACGTCATGATAATGCAGATTTACGTTTAATGGAGCGGGCATATGAAATGGGTATGGTTTCAGAAGAGCGATATGTGCAATTTATGGACAAGAAGACACTGATTGAGCAAGAGATTGCACGTTTACGTGAAATTATTATTAAACCAAACGAGACAACACAGGCTACCATTCGTTCAGTCGGCGGAAGTGAGTTAAAGGATGGTATTCGTGGTGCTGATTTATTGAAGCGTACTGAAATGCATTATAATTTAGTTGCAGCTTTAGCACCTGCAGATGTTGAATTGTCTGAGGAAGTAAAAGAGCAAATTGAGATTCAATTGAAGTATGAAGGCTATATTGAGAAAGCATTACAACAAGTTGAGAAGCTTCAAAAAATGGAAAACAAAAAAATTCCAGAAAACATTGATTATGATGTGATTTCTGGTTTAGCTACTGAGGCTAAACAAAGACTAAAACAAGTAACACCATTATCAATTGCTCAAGCTTCACGTATTTCAGGGGTAAATCCAGCAGATATTTCGATTTTACTTGTGTATATTGAACAAGGAAAGATTGCAAGGGTAAGCGGTGAATAATTGAGGGAGCTATCCCGTAAAAATAGATAGGATATAGACAAAGGGGCTTTTAGATAGCTCCTTCCTATTTTTGAAAAGGAGATTTCCGATGAACGTAGAACAGTTTATAGAGGCACTTAAGGAAAAGGGGATTGTGTTGTCTGATACACAGATAGCACAATTTAAAAAGTACTTCGAGCTTCTAGTAGAGTGGAACGAGAAAATGAATTTAACAGCAATTACTGATCAGCCGTCAGTATATTTAAAACATTTTTATGACTCAATTAGTACTTCATTTTATTTCGATTTTACGAAAGTTACGACAGTTTGTGATGTTGGTGCAGGAGCAGGGTTCCCAAGTATCCCTATTAAAATCTGTTTCCCACATTTACAAGTAACAATTGTAGACTCTTTAAATAAGCGAATTACATTTTTAAATCATTTAAGCGAAACATTACATTTAGACAATATGAATTTTGTCCATGCGCGAGCTGAGGAATTCGGTCAAAACGTAAAATATCGCCAACAATATGATGTTGTAACAGCTCGTGCAGTAGCGCGTCTAACTGTTTTATCTGAATTATGTATCCCTCTTGTTAAACAAGGTGGCTACTTTGTTGCTTTAAAAGCTGCAGCAGGAGCAGATGAATTAAAGGAAGCAAAAAAAGCTATTACTACATTAGGGGCTACATTAAAAGAGGAGCATGCATTTTTACTCCCTATTGAAGAAAGTGAGCGTACTTTATATGTATTTGATAAAATAAAGGAAACGCCTAAAAAATATCCACGTAAACCAGGGGTGCCAAATAAAACACCAATTCAATAAACATTAAATATGTTTCACGTGGAACGAGGAAAATGGGAATTAGTTGTTTGAATGTGCAAATATTAATAAATGATTCCCGTAAAATAACATCTATGTACTATATACTTTTTGTAAAAGATAATAAATAATGTTATATAGAGTGATTCAGAGTAAGATAGTTTCTTAAAGGTGGTGCCACTCGGATGAAAAGTCCTTTTTCACGTTTTTTCGGAGGCGGAGATAAAGCTGAGCCTATAGTGAAAAGTGAAGTAGAAGAAGCAGAAGCAGCAGTGAAATCAACGGAAGAAGTTATTCAGATTCCAATTGAAAAAATAACACCGAATCGTTTTCAGCCACGTACAGTATTTGATGATGATAAGATTGAAGAATTATCAAGAACTATACATACACATGGTGTAATACAACCTATTGTTGTACGTAGCACACAAGATGATATGTATGAAATCATTGCAGGTGAGCGTCGTTACCGCGCGATGAAAAAATTACAATGGGTAGAAGTCCCGGCAATTGTGCGTAATTTAAGTGATAAAGAAACGGCTTCTATTGCGTTAATTGAAAACCTTCAGCGTGAAGAATTAACAGCAATTGAAGAAGCAATCGCCTATCAAAAATTACTAGAGTTGCACGCTTTAACACAAGAAGCATTGGCTCAGCGATTAGGAAAAGGACAATCCACAGTTGCAAATAAATTACGTTTACTGAAACTTCCAGAAGAAGTACAACAAGCTATTTTAAAGCGTGAAATATCCGAGCGACATGCACGTTCTTTAATTGTTGTTAAAGATCAAACGATTCAACTAGAGTTGTTAAAAATTTGTTTAGAAAGCGACTGGAACGTAAGACAGCTAGAAGAACATATTTATCAACTGTTGCATCCTGTTGAGGAAGAGGAAGCGGTTGAAAAGAAAGTTAAACCAAAGCGTAAAGCGATAAGTAAAGATGTAAGGATTGCATTGAATACAATTAAGCAATCACTATCCATGGTAACGAAAAGTGGGATTACGGTAAAAACAGAAGAAGAAGATACTGAAGAGTATTATCAAATCACTGTAAAAATACCGAAAAAGAGAAAAATATAAATAAGAGCTGTGCTAAAGACGTTATCGCTTTGGTATGGCTTTTTTTATGGAAATCTATTTATATAATTAGAATTTCTTAGTACTAAAGCGATACTTTGATAAGAAACAGAAGAGAACAAATTTGAAGAACTGCTTTATTTTCCATATATTCATAATATTTTGTGCAACGACAATCGATTTTTTTGATAGAATGAGAGATAGATTATAATTATGTAGAGAGTTTTTGTAATAAGACTAGTCGAGTATGAATTTCGATGGATGAAAGCAGGTGCTTTGTAGTTGGGGAGAATTATTGCAATCGCCAATCAAAAAGGTGGCGTAGGTAAGACGACGACATCGGTCAATTTGAGCGCTTGTTTGGCGTATTTAGGTAAAAAAGTATTGCTAATTGATACGGATCCTCAAGGTAATACCACAAGTGGTATAGGTATTAATAAGGGGGAAGTCCACAGTTGTATTTATGATGTATTGATTGATGACGAAGATATTAAAAGTATTGTTTTACAAACAAAAGTGGAAAATTTATATATTGCTCCTGCCACAATTTCACTTGCTGGAGCTGAAATTGAACTTGTATCAACAATTTCAAGAGAAGTACGACTAAAGCATGCGTTACAAGATATAAAAGAGGATTATGATTATATCATTATTGATTGTCCGCCATCACTTGGCTTGCTAACAATTAATGCCTTAACGGCTTCAGATGCAATTATTATTCCTGTGCAATGCGAATATTATGCATTAGAAGGATTGAGTCAGCTTTTATCGACAGTACGTTTAGTCCAAAAACATCTAAATCAAAACTTATATATTGATGGTGTACTTCTTACAATGCTAGATGCACGTACAAATCTTGGGCTTCAAGTTATTGAAGAAGTAAAAAAATACTTCCAAGATAAAGTGTATAAGACAATTATTCCGCGTAATGTACGATTAAGTGAAGCACCTAGTCACGGGGAACCGATTATTATTTACGATGCAAGATCTAAAGGTGCCGAGGTTTACTTAGAGCTGGCGAGGGAAGTGATTAAAAATGGCTAAAGGATTAGGTAAAGGAATCGGTGCATTATTCCCAGGAGAAACGCTAGAACAATCAGGTCAAATAGAGCAAATTGAATTAAAGCGACTAGTAACGAATCCTTTTCAACCACGAAAAGTTTTTGATGATGAAGCGATTCAGGAGCTTGCCGAGTCTATTAAAGAACATGGAATTATACAGCCTATTGTCGTACGTAAGAAGCGAGACAAGTATGAAATTGTAGTAGGTGAACGTCGTTTCCGTGCAGCCCAATTAGCAGGGATTTCTGAAATCTCAGCTATAGTAAAAGTGCTGACAGAGGTACAAATGATGGAATTGGCTATTTTAGAAAATTTACAACGTGAAGATTTAACGCCGATTGAAGAGGCAGAAGCTTATCAAAGTCTAATGGAAAACTTACATTTAACGCAGGAGGAACTTTCAAAGCGATTAGGTAAAAGTCGACCACATATCGCGAATCATGTACGTTTACTAAACTTACCTGAAGAAATTCGTCAGTTGATGAATGAAGGCACTCTATCAATGGGACAGGGGCGCGCACTTTTAGGTTTGAAAAATAAAAGATTAATTCCGGAAGTAGCGTTAAAAGCTATTAAGCAGGAACTAAATGTGCGTCAAGTTGAAACATTAGTGCAAACATTAAATGATGAAGTTTCACGTGAAACAGAGAAGCCGAAAAGAAAAGATATTTTTGTTGAAGCGAAAGAATCACAATTACGTGATTACTTCGGCACGAATGTTCAAATTAAAAAGGCAAAAAACAAAGGTAAAATTGAAATTGAATTTTACTCGGAAGATGATTTAGAACGAATTTTAGAGATTTTGAATTTACAAGAGGAATTATAAGGGCAAAATACTATATAAGTTTGCTGAGCGCCTTTAAGTTTGGGCGCTCATTATTTTCCCAAATGTTTATTACAGAAGTGACAGCAGTAGGGCAATTGGTTTAAATAGTATGGCTCTAATTAACATCAAGGCTGCTAACTTGTTGCCGGGTATTGTCGTTGTTGGTATCATAGTAGGTATCATCTTTTTGTTTCAATGAATAACGTTGTGATGCAAGTAAAAGAGCGCGTGATAACTTTTCAGCCATAGTAAAGGAAATAAGGAGTCTTGTGTTTTGTAAAACGAGCATCTCCATAAAGCCTCCAACATTGACTATACCTTTTATGGATAGGTCTCCGATTGGGGGCAATTCTTTTTTTACGGCTTTGCCAGGAAATAATGGACCAGTATGAACGGCGATATTTCCAATAGACTTATCATTGCCTAGGCAAGCATCAATAGCAACGACAAATGGTTTTATAGATTGATTATTTAAATGTTCTACGGTTTCGTGCAAATTTAAAGCATGTAGTGGTTTTTCGAGTGTACCAATTACTTCATAAGGGAAGGAAATGGACTTTGTTAAGTGACTACCTGCTAGTGGTCCTAGTGAATCGCCTGTACAGCGATCGCTGCCGATACAGCAAAATACGAGACGTTCATGATGAAATGGTATATGCTCTAAAAAAAGGTCGCTTAGGCGCCAAATAACGCCCTGATGATCATAATGAATCGAATAAGGTAGTGCTACATTTGGTATAGTATGCATAAAAAACTCACTTTCATTTTTATTTTTGTTGAATGAGGGAAATAGAAATAAGAAATTATTGGATTTTTATGCATTATACGCAAATTCGCTGTTAGTTATTCAACAGGTGTGGGAAAGTGGGGATAAATTCGAAAATGATTCAAAAGTATCGGGATAATCTCAAGTCAGATGAATTTTGGGGAAGAATAGTAGATACATCTATCGAAATAATTTTAATTATATTTATGGCATGGATTATCGTACGTTTAGGTAAAAAGATAATTAAAAAGGTATTTTTATTACGCATGCATTCACCTTTAAATCACTCTGAACGTCGCCAAAAAACAATTGAAAGACTACTCCAAAGTATTATTTCTTACGTTGTATATTTTTCAGCAATTATTGCCGTTCTTTCAAAATTAAATATAGATGTTACGGGGCTCCTTGCAGGGGCAGGGATTGCTGGTTTAGCAATTGGTTTTGGAGCGCAAAATTTAGTGAGGGACGTAATTACAGGTTTTTTCATTATTTTCGAAGATCAATTCGGTGTTGGCGACTATATTAGAATAAATGCCGCAGAAGGTACTGTAATTGAAATAGGGCTTCGTACGACAAAAATTAACGGGGCAACTGGAGAACAATTTATTATCCCAAATGGCGCGATAGGGGAAGTCGTAAACTTTTCGATAAATAACTCTAAAGTATTTATTGATTTGCAAATGGCTTCAGAGGCAGATTTTGATAAGGCTGAAAAGATTATTAATGAATACTTAGGTTCTTTAACAGATACTTATGAAGAGTTAGTTACTACACCGTTGTTTTTAGGTGTACAAAGTGTAAAAGGAACAGAAGTGACAATTCGAATTTTAGTGGAAACTCTTCCGCAGCAGCAATACAGTATTGCACGAATAATACGGCGTGATGTTATAACATTATTTGATGAACATAATATTCCTGTGGCCTATCCTCAAATGATGCTATTTAATGGCGGATTGGAAAAAGAGAAAGGAGGCAGTGTGTAATGGAAGTGAAACAATTTGGCTTAAATGATGTAGTAGAGATGAAAAAACAACATCCTTGTGGCACAAATGAGTGGAAAATAATCCGTATGGGTGCAGATATTCGCATTAAATGTGAAGGTTGCCAGCATAGTGTGATGATTCCGAGACGTGAATTCGGAAAAAAGATGAAGAAGATTTTGAAGCGAGCTGAAGAATAGTAAGCAATTAGACTTTTTGCTCACTTATCCATATAATAGACACTGGTTAAAAAAACGAAAAATTAGCAATTGAAATAGAAAGGTTGTGTCCATTCATGGCATTAACAGCTGGAATCGTCGGACTTCCGAACGTAGGGAAATCGACATTATTTAACGCAATTACAAAGGCGGGCGCATTAGCTGCAAACTACCCATTCGCAACGATTGACCCAAACGTAGGTATTGTTGAAGTACCGGATGCACGTTTAGATAAATTAACAGAACTTGTTATTCCTAAAAAAACTGTGCCAACAGCATTTGAGTTCACAGATATTGCCGGAATTGTAAAAGGCGCTTCTAAAGGTGAAGGCTTAGGTAACAAATTTTTAGCACATATCCGTGAAGTAGATGCGATCTGCCAAGTTGTACGTTGTTTTGTAGACGAAAATATTACACATGTTTCGGGCGGAGTAGATCCAATCGATGATATTGAGGTAATTAACTTGGAGCTTGCATTAGCTGACTTAGAATCAGTAGACAAACGCATTCAACGTGTAAGCAAGATGGCGAAGCAAAAAGATAAAGAAGCAATGGTAGAGGAGCCTATCCTACTAAAAATTAAAGCAGAGCTAGAAGAAGGTCGTCCGGCTCGTAGTGTAGAACTTTCAGAAGACGAATTTAAAGTAATAAAAGGTCTTCACCTATTAACGATTAAACCAATGCTGTACGTAGCAAATGTTGCAGAAGATGAAGTTGCAGATGCTGACAACAATGAATATGTACAAAAGGTTCGTGAATATGCCGCGGCTGAAGGTGCACAAGTCATTACAATTTGTGCAAAAATCGAGGAAGAAATTTCTGAGCTTGAAGATGATGAAAAAGCAATGTTCCTAGAGGAGTTAGGTATTGATGAGTCAGGATTAGACCAATTAATCCGTACTTCTTATGATTTACTAGGTCTTGCAACTTACTTCACTGCAGGTGTACAAGAGGTTCGTGCATGGACATTCCGTAAAGGTATGAAAGCTCCACAATGTGCAGGTGTTATTCATACTGACTTTGAGCGTGGATTCATCCGTGCTGAAACGGTAGCTTTCAATGATTTAGTAGAAGCGGGTTCACAAGCAGCAGCGAAAGAAGCTGGTAAAGTACGCCTTGAAGGTAAAGAATACATCGTGCAAGATGGCGATATTATGTTATTCCGCTTTAACGTCTAAAACAATCAAAGCAGGTAGACGCGAATTTGCGTGTACCTGCTTTATTTTGTATAGACATATAGTTTAGGTAGTTTCGGATCGTCTTTCACAAATGCATCGTTCGGAAACTTCCTGAGTTCTTTGTACATATAAAAGTCCCCAATAGCTCCAGCAATTAACATAGCCCCTAGAAGCACAATTGTGTAATTATCAATTGTGAATCCTATAAGTGTGGGAACAACACCAGTCGTCCAAAAGGGTAGTAGTAAAGCTTTTTTCATAGCGGCGTTACATATAGGCTTTGTTGTCGTCGCATAAGCAACCCCAAGCTTTAAATTAAGACCGTAATCAAGCTCTTTATATTTAGCGCCGCCAAAAATCATGAAGCCAATTAAGTGAAATACTTCATGTAGTGCAATGAGTAACATGTAGCCACCAAAAAAATAAGAACATCAAAGAATGTAATATTTGATTCAAAGCGCTGGTGAATTACGCTATTTAAAATGAAAAAGGAAATCATTAACAATATCGTTAACCAAAGATTTGATTTTGCGATTTTTTTCATATTCAATTCAATAATAGACGGTTGTTGTTGCAAGAGAAATCACTCCTTTATGTTAAGTATATCAAATGATGAATCACAGTTAATCAACTATATATAGTTGCAGTGTATAATTTAATATGTTACAATTCATTGATGTGAGTAATGAATATTACTTGCTCCTTGCTCCCTTTCATTAGGAGAGCCTAAGTCCATAAGGAGGTGTAAACAGATGAGAAAATACGAATTAATGTATATCGTACGTCCAAACATTGAAGATGAAGCTAAAAAAGCTTTAGTTGAACGTTTCAACGAAGCCTTAACTTCAAACGGTGCTGAAATCGTCGAAGCAAAAGAGTGGGGTAAACGCCGCTTAGCTTACGAAATCAACGACTTCCGTGAAGGTTACTACCAAATCGTAAAAGCAAACGCTACTACAGAAGCAATCAACGAATACACACGTCTTGCTAACATCAGTGAAGACATCATTCGCCACATTGCAGTTCGCGAAGAAGCAAAATAATTTTAACAAAATGCTGAAGAAGGAGGTTGTATTCTAATGATTAACCGTGTCGTACTAGTTGGAAGACTAACAAAAGATCCTGAATTACGTTATACACCAAGTGGTTTACCGATGGCGCGTTTTACAATTGCTGTAAATCGTACTTTCTCAAATCAACAAGGTGAGCGTGAAGCGGACTTCATTGGCTGTATTGCTTGGAGAAAACAAGCTGAAAACTTAGCAAACTTCATGAAAAAAGGAAGTTTGATTGGTGTAGATGGTCGTATTCAAACAGGCAGTTTTGAAGGACAAGATGGTAAGCGTGTCTATACAACAGATGTTGTAGCTGATAACGTACAATTTTTGGAACCACGTGGTGGTGGAGGTGCTCCGGCATCTAACCAGTATGGTGGTGGCCAACAATCTTACGCTAACAGTCAACCGTCATATGGCGGTGGTCAACCACAACAACAATTTGGTGGCGCTATGCCTACTCAGGATTCGTTCGGTGGCGGCTCTTATCAACAGAATCAACCACCAGTGAATCAGCCCAATTATACACGTGTAGATGAGGACCCATTTGCAAATAGCAAAGGACCAATTGAAGTAACAGAGGACGATTTACCGTTCTAATGATTTCAAACATTTACAAAACTAAAATTAATAAAGGAGGACACCAATCATGGCACCACGTCGCGGAGGCCGCAAACGCCGTAAAGTTTGCTACTTCACTTCTAACAATATTACGCATATCGATTACAAAGATGTAGATCTTTTAAAGAAATTCATCTCTGAGCGCGGTAAAATTTTACCACGTCGCGTAACTGGCACAAGTGCAAAGTACCAACGTAAATTAACTTCTGCAATCAAAGTATCACGTATTATGGCTTTACTTCCATTTACAGCAGAAGATAAATAAGATTAATGTTTTTCAAGATGTCTTCACCTTGCATTAACTTTCAAAACCAGTATATAACGGTATCCGTACCGAGATATACTGGTTTTTTTCATTTTTTTAAACTACGCATATACTACATAAAGAATGTCTAGTGTGTTTTATAGGACAGCGATAAACATATGACAGTTGTTGTTAGGGATTTTTGTTCAATATCATGAAAAAATGGTACAATAAGCAATAGAAAGTTTGACTGAATAAAAGGAAGGTTTTCAATGCCAAATAATCAAACCAAGGCGCTTATGCAAGGTTTAGCAACGGTAGCGCTATTCACACTATTAATGACAGTGTCATTTGTAGTGGTATATATTCCGATTTTATTTTTTATTGTGTTACTGTTCGCCCCAATACCAATAGCTTGGTATAGTTCACAGCATAAGCGTTCTGCGGCAATTGTTGTCGCGTTAAGTAGCTGTCTACTCACGTTTTTTATTACAGGTAGTACATTACTCTCTATTTCTGCGATATTCGCATTGATTGGTTTAGTAATAGGCGATGCAATCCGCGAGAAGAAAAGTAAGTTATATATGTTTATGAGTACAGGGCTCGCATTGTTATTTTCGATCATGGCAGTATTTGTAGGTTATATTAAACTTGCTAACGTAAATATTATTGAAAATAGTTTAGCGCTCTTTCAAAAAAGCGCAGAAGAAACTTATGAGATGACGAAAAGTGTTACAGGCAACAGTGCTATGACAATGGAACAAATAGATTTGATGATTAAAACAACAGAGTTAACAATTCCTGCTATCATTACAATTATTGCATTTTCAATAGCATTCATTATTATTACAGTGAATTTACCTATACTTCAGCGTCTAGGAATAGAAATACCAAAGTTTCCGCCATTTAAAGATATGCGGTTACCTAACGCTATTCTTTGGTATTACATGATTGTTTTATCGATTGGATTATTCATACAGCCAGAGGCAGGTTCAACGCTGGATGTCATTACATTAAATGTGTCATCGATATTATGGGTATTATTAATTTTACAAGGTTTTTCATTAATTCATTACTTTATGACTGAAAAAGGAGTGCCGAAAGTAGTGAGGTGGGTTGCTACTCTTGTATTGCTACCATTATCATCATTTGTCATTTTACTCGGCATTATCGATTTAGGCTTTAACGTACGTTCACTTGTGAAAGGAAAGAATAGAGACTAAGGGGTTGATGAAATGGGGACTTTTAGAAGACGACCAATCCGCTATCCACTTATTGCTCTTACCATTTTTGGCATCGTGACGTTCGTTATATTATGTGTTTGGAATATTGCGATTGGGATAGGATTTGGACTAGGATTTGGCTGCATAATAGCCTACACATGGAAAGTAGAGAAAGTTACTTTTGATGAAACTGAACTGCATATAGAATCGATTTCTTACCGAATGAAAAACGTTGGAGAAGAAGCATTACTAGAAATGCCAATCGGTATTTTACTAATTAACGATCAATTGACTGTTGAATGGTCGAACCCTTATATGCAGGGTGTATTAGGAATGGATACATTAGTCGGAGAATCACTTGTAAATATCTCTGATGATATATATGTATTGACGAAAGCCGGAGAATCAAAAGAAGCAACATTGGCATTGCACGATCGTAAATATAAAGTGTTTTATAAAATGGAAGAACACTTATTATATTTCTTTGATATTACAGAACAAGTTGAAATTGAGACGCAGTTTTATGCGGATAGATCGGTTATTGCTATATTATTTATCGATAACTATGACGAAATTACGCAGGCGATGGATGACCAGCCACGCAGCTTAACGAATACAATGGTTACTTCTATTGTGAATGAGTGGGCGGCAGAACATGGAATTTTTGTGAAACGCATTTCGTCAGATCGCTTTTTAGCTGTCTTAAATGAATCAATTTTAACCGAGCTTGAGAAGAAGAAATTTGCCATATTAGATACAATACGCGAAAAAACAGCACAAAAGAACTTATCTTTAACATTAAGTATTGGTGTTGGCGCAGGATCGTCGTCCTTAGTAGAGTTAGGGGAACTAGCCCAATCAAGTCTTGACCTTGTTTTAGGGCGAGGTGGGGACCAAGTAGCTATCAAACAACCTACTGGAAAGTTAAAGTTTTATGGTGGTAAAACGAATCCTGTTGAAAAACGTACTCGTGTAAGAGCGCGTGTCATTTCACACGCATTGCGCGATTTAATCCAAGATAGCGATCAAGTTTTTGTTATGGGGCATAAAAATCCAGATATGGATTCAATCGGTGCATCTGTAGGTGTTCGTAAAATGGCACAAATGAATGATGTAAAGGGATTTGTTATTATTAATTTTGATGAATTAAACGGAAGTGTCACACGCTTAATGCATGAAATTGAGGAAAAGTCAGACTTCTATGAAACATTTTTAATGCCAGATGAAGCGGCATCGAAAATGACTGATAAATCATTATTAATCATCGTAGATACACATAAGCCGAGTATGGTGATTGATCCGCAGTTGCTTAAAAGGGCTGAGAAAATTGTTGTGATTGACCACCATCGACGTAGCGAGGATTTCATTGAAAATCCAACACTTGTTTATATGGAGCCTTACGCATCTTCAACGGCGGAGCTCGTAACTGAGCTGTTAGAGTACCAACCAAAACGTGCAAAAATTAATATGCTTGAGGCTACTGCATTACTTGCGGGGATTATTGTTGATACGAAAAGCTTTACACTGCGCACGGGAGCCCGCACATTTGAAGCTGCATCCTATTTAAGAACGAACGGAGCGGACACAATTCTTGTACAACGCCTGTTAAAAGAAGATATCGATACGTATATTGAGCGTTCTAAAATTGTACAGACGGTAGAATTTATACGCCCAGGCATTGCGATTGCAAAAGGTGAAGATTCTAAAGTATATGATTCAGTACTTATTGCACAAACGGCAGATATTTTATTGACGATGAAGGATGTAGGTGCATCATTTGTTATTGCACACCGCTCGGATGGATTAATTGGTATTAGTGCTAGATCATTAGGTGATATAAACGTCCAACTTGTCATGGAAAAATTAGGTGGAGGCGGCCATTTAACGAATGCAGCATGCCAAATTGAATTACATTCGATTGATGAGGCAAAGAAATATATAGAAGACGCAATTATAGAAGTAGTAGAAGGGAGTTTGGAATAATGAAAGTAGTATTTTTAAAAGACGTAAAAGGTAAAGGGAAAAAAGGTGAAATTAAAAATGTAGCAGATGGTTACGCACATAATTTCCTTATTAAAAATGGCTTTGCTGCAGAAGCAAATGCACAAGCAATGAGTCAATTAGATGGTCAAAAGAAACTTGAACAAAAAAATGCAGCAGCAGAATTAGCTGAAGCACAAGCTTTAAAGGAAAAATTAGAGGCATTAACAATAGAGCTAAAAGCAAAGTCAGGCGAGGGTGGACGTTTATTTGGCTCAATTTCAACAAAACAAATTGCGGATGCACTTCAAAAAGTACATGGCCATAAAATCGATAAACGAAAAATGTCATTAAATGATGGTATTCGTGCACTAGGATTCACTAATGTTCCTGTAAAGCTTCACCTTGAAGTAACAGCAACATTAAAAGTGCATGTAACAGAAGAATAAGGGGCGACTAGCAATGAACGATCCGATGATGGACCGCGTTCCACCGCATAACCGGGAAGCGGAGCAATCGGTTATCGGTGCGATTTTCCTCGACCCTCAGGCATTGATTACAGCATCTGAAATTTTGTTGGTAGAAGATTTTTATCAAAATGCGCATAAGAAAATTTTTGAAACGATGTTGCGTCTGAGCGACCAAGGAAAAGCGATAGATGTTGTTACAGTTACGGAAGAATTATCTGCAAAAAAGGAAATAGAAGACGTTGGCGGGCTATCTTATTTACTAGAGCTCGCCAATGCTGTTCCTACAGCAGCAAATATAGCCCACTATGCCAAAATTGTAGAAGAGAAGGCATTACTGCGCAGATTAATTCGGGTAGCGACAAAAATCGTAGAAGATGGATATACGCGAGAAGATGAAGTAGAAGCGCTTTTAGGTGAAGCTGAGAAGAAAATGATGGAAGTGGCTAATCGTAAAAACGCCGGCGACTTCAAGCATGTTAAAGATGTATTAGTAGAAACATTTGATAATATCGAGCAGTTACAATCACGTAAAGGTGATGTAACAGGTATTCCAACAGGCTTCCGCGATTTGGATCACATTACAGCCGGTTTTCAGCGTAATGACTTAATAATTGTTGCAGCACGACCTTCTGTAGGAAAAACTGCCTTTGCGTTAAACGTGGCGCAAAGTGTAGCTGTACAAGCTCGTGAAAATGTTGCAATCTTCTCTTTAGAGATGGGTGCAGAACAACTTGTTATGCGTATGCTTTGTGCAGAAGGCAATATTGATGCACAAGTTTTAAGAACTGGTGCTTTAACGACCGATGATTGGGGTAAACTAACGATGGCAATGGGAAGTTTATCGAATTCAGGGATCTTTATCGACGATTCACCAGGTATACGTGTTAATGAAATTCGAGCAAAATGCCGCCGATTAGCACAAGAGCAAGGTTTAGGTATGATTTTAATCGATTACCTACAACTGATTCAGGGTAGTGGCAATAAACCCGGGGAAAACCGACAACAAGAAGTATCGGATATTTCACGTTCATTAAAAGGGCTAGCCCGTGAATTGAAGGTGCCGGTTATTGCACTTTCACAGTTATCTCGTGGTGTAGAGCAACGTCAAGATAAGCGCCCGATGATGAGTGACTTACGTGAGTCGGGGAGTATTGAGCAAGATGCCGATATCGTCGCATTCCTATACCGTGATGATTATTATGATAAAGAATCAGAAAGTAAAAATATGATTGAGATTATTATTGCTAAGCAACGTAACGGTCCAACAGGTACAGTTACACTTGCCTTTAAAAAGGAATTTAATAAATTTATTAATGTGGATTGGTCTCAGCATCAGCCACCACCACCAAGAGATTAGATGAAAACATCTATAAATCAGATGGTTTCTATATCAAATATCGATCAAACACGAACATTTAGGTTATTTAAACTTAAAAATGTTCGTGTTTCTTGTTGACTAGTTCTTTCTTATATTGTTACAATAATGAGGGCATAATAAGACGTATCTAACGGAGGTGCTGATTATGACATCAGTTGTAGTTGTAGGAACACAGTGGGGAGACGAAGGGAAAGGTAAAATTACTGATTTCCTTTCACAAAAGGCAGATGCAATCGCTCGCTTTGCAGGTGGCGATAATGCAGGACATACCATTAAAATTGGTAATGAAACTTATAAGCTACACTTAATTCCATCAGGTATCTTTCATAAAGAAAAAACTTCTGTCATTGGCAATGGTCTTGTCGTTAATCCTAAATCATTGGTAACTGAATTAAAAGGTATAGAAGGTCGTGGGGTTAATACAAGTAATCTTCGTATTTCGAATCGTGCACATGTCGTTTTGCCCTATCATATTAAACAAGATATTGCTGAAGAAGATAGTCGAGGCGACAATAAAATTGGTACGACATGTAAAGGTATTGGACCATGTTATCAAGATAAAGTAATGCGTATTGGCATTCGGGTTGCTGATTTACTTGATAAGGAAGTCTTTGAAGAAAAACTACGTCATAATCTAGCTATTAAAAATAAATTATTCGAAAAATTTTATGAAGTTGAAGGTATAACTTTTGAGGAAATTTTCGAAGAGTATTACGGGTATGGTCAGGAAATTGCAAAGTATGTAACAGACACATCTAAAGTGTTAAATGATATTTTAGATGAAGGTGGAAAAGTGCTATTTGAGGGTGCACAAGGTGTTATGTTAGATGTCGATCAAGGTACGTATCCATATGTTACATCATCAAATCCAGTTGCTGGCGGTGTCGCTATTGGTGCTGGTGTGGGACCATCACGTGTGACAAGTGTGATTGGTGTCTGCAAGGCCTACACATCTCGAGTAGGTGATGGACCATTCCCAACGGAGTTATTTGATGATGTTGGTCATCAGATTCGTGAAGTGGGTCGTGAATACGGCACAACTACAGGTCGTCCTCGTCGTATTGGTTGGTTCGACACGGTTGTTGTTCGTCATTCACGTCGCGTAAGTGGCATTACTCATCTAGCCTTAAACTCAATTGATGTATTATCCGGTTTAGAAACAGTGAAAATTTGTACAGCGTATAAGTATAACGATCAAATCATTACTGAATACCCAGCAAACAATCATATTATTGAACAGTGTGAACCAGTTTATGAGGAATTACCTGGATGGTCTGAGGACGTTACAGGATGCCGAACTTTAGAAGAGTTACCTGAGAATGCTCGCAGTTATGTAGAACGTGTAAGTGAATTAACAGGTATTCAAATCGCAACCTTCTCTGTCGGACCAAGTCGTGAGCAAACAAATGTATTACTAGATATTTGGGAAGTTTAATAAAGCAAAAACCAGCGAACAGTTATAATGTTCGCTGGTTTTTGTTTTGTTAGTGAATATCTTTTTTCTTGAAGCGACCACCGCTTACTTCTGCAATATTACCGATAGCTAGAAACGCATTCTCATCAATTTCAGTGACAATTGTTTTCAATTTTGACTCCTCAAGACGCGTAATTACAGTAAAGATAACCTTTTTGTCATTTCCTGTATATGCGCCTTCACCATGTAAAAATGTAACACCACGTCCAAGACGATTCATAATGGCCTGACCAATTTCATCTATTTCATCACTAATAATATAGACAGACTTCGACTCTTCAAGTCCTTGTAGTACTATATCAATCGTTTTAAAGGCAATATAGTACGCCAATATAGAGTACATTGCTTGTTCCCAATTAAAGATAAATCCAGCTACAGTAAAAATTAGTAAGTTGATAAACATAATAATTTCGCCAACTGAAAAAGGCGATTTGCGATTGAATAAAATGGCTAAAACTTCTGTCCCGTCTAATGAACCCCCATAGCGAATGACAATTCCGACACCCGTACCTAAAACAATACCGCCGAATACAGTGGCAAGTAATGTGTCAGATGTAAAGGGGTCAAAATTATGAAATAGTATCGTTGCTATGGATAATACCGTTATACCAAGACCTGTTGATAAGGCGAATGTTTTTCCGATTTGTTTATAACCTAAAAAGATAAAGGGTAAATTTAAGAGGAAAATAAAAATACCTAGAGGTAAGTTTAATAAGTGCGAACTAATAATGGACACGCCGACGATTCCGCCATCCATAATTTGATTAGGTACTAAAAAAAACTCTAAAGCGACAGCCATTATGATGGCACCAACTATGATCATAAAGGCCCTTATTAAGAGGTTTTTTTTTCTTTTATACTGCGAAGTTTTATTGGTTACTTTCGCAGTGGTCTGTGAATCACTCAAAAAAATCGCTCCAATCAACTAGTGTTTTATACTTACTTATATTTTATAGGAGTATTAGTAAAGTAAACAGTATTTAGTATAAAAAGACTCAAATTTTATAACAAAAGGTCGGAAAAAGTATGAAATTGTATAAAAAGAGTAATCTTTGAATATAAATATAGTAGGAGAGGGTTACTAGTGACTCTGTAATGTAATGAGATGAATGTAACAAATGATAGAGAAATAATACAATTTGATTACAAACAATCGAAATTATGCAAAAAAAAAATAGAGTATGGTACATTAGGGAGGTGCTTTTTCAGGTATAAGAAAAGATCCTAAAGTAGGATTGATTTTGGAAGGAGTTTTATTAAATGTTTTCGTTTTGGGATAAAAAAGAAGAGAAGATAGAATTCCACGCTCAAAAATCTTCTTTTAAAAAGGTGTCTATCTTTGCAATTGCAGTGACATGTTTAACACTAAACATGAGTTATGCAAAAGAAGTACAAGCTAAAGAATCATTAGAGAAAATTTTCCACGTGTATGTTGGGAATGAATATATGGGGGCTGTGTCGAATGAGACAGCAGTTAATAATATTATTAAAGAGAAAGAACAATTAGCTAGTACACAGTATCAGGATATTGTTGTTGATGCAGGATCGAACGTTTCAATTGTTCCAGAACAAGTATTTAGTAATGAAACAAATGATGTAGAAACGTTAGCAAAGGTCGATCAAACTCTTTTGGCAGAAGCTAGTGCATTCACGTTGTTAGTAAACGGTGAACCAGTTGCTTATTTAAAAGATGCGAAAAGTTATGAAGAGACAATTCGTTTGCTTAAACTACAATATGTTTCGCAGCCGGAATTAGACATGATAGTGGCAAAACAGCAAGTTACTAGTGAATTACCACCATTAAAGGCTGGTGAATCACGCATTGTTGATCTTTCATTTAAACAAGAAGTAGCAGGTGTGACGCAAAAGGTTACACCAAATAAAATTTTGACACCTGAGAATGCTGTGAAATTATTAATGACAGGATCAATTGAAAAACAGCAATATCATATTCAAACTGGAGACGTTTTAGGATCAGTTGCTAAGGCACATAATTTAACGACAGCTGAGCTATTGGCACTAAATCCTAGCATAAAAGCTGATTCAATATTGAGAATTGGACAAGCGATAAATGTGACAGTTGCAAAGCCATTTGTAACACTAGAAGTGAAAAAAGAGCAAAAAGTGGCAGATGAGATTGCCTTTGAAAAAGTAGTAGAAGAAGATGCTACGATGTATAAAGGCGATATAGTAGTCAAACAGCAAGGTACAAATGGGAAAAAGGAAACTTCTTACTTAACTACGACTGTGAATGGTGCAACTACTTCTAAAGTTGCATATAAGGAAACAATTGTACAAGAAGCAACAGAACAAATTGAAGTTGTTGGTACGAAGGTTGTTTCATCACGTGGGACAGGAAATTTTGTTTGGCCAGCTATAGGTGGCTACATTTCAAGTCATGTGGGTGATCGTTGGGGCGCTTATCATCGTGGCTTAGATATAGCACGTCCTAGCAACTACAATATTTTATCTTCGGATAATGGTGTAGTCGTATCAGCGGGCTATAGTGGAAGCTACGGAAACCGAATTGTCATTAATCATAATAATGGGTATACAACATTATATGGACATTTAGCTTCTATAAATGTACAAGTTGGACAAGTAGTAGAACGAGGCCAAATTATTGGTATTATGGGATCTACAGGGAATTCAACAGGAATTCATTTACACTTCGAAATGGAGAAAAATGGTGCGCTAATGGATCCATTAACAGTAGTAAGTCGATAATCTATATAAATTGGACAGTCCAGATCTTGGGGCTGTCCTTTTTTTGTTAAGAATGAAATTAAAGAGTACTCTGATCCACCAAAACAGAAAACATCTGACATGGATTAATCATCGTATTATTTCCCAAGAAATAATACGAGGTAGTAGTTTTTGTCTGTACAACAATAATGCATCTGAAACAAAAGCATGATAGAGTGAATAGTAAGGATATGTGTAGAGAGAATGATATGAAAATAATTGAATAGCAAAGGGGAGATTAAAGATGGATAAAACAATTTTAGTTGTGGATGATGAAAAGCCAATCGCGGATATATTACAATTTAACTTGGTTAAAGAAGGATACAAAGTTATTTGTGCTTATGATGGTGATGAAGCATTGGCGAAAGTGGAGGAAGAGCAGCCGGATCTAATGCTTTTAGATATAATGTTACCGAAACGTGATGGTATGGAAGTATGCCGTGAAATACGTAAAAAATATGATTTTCCTATTATTATGCTAACAGCAAAGGGATCAGAAATTGATAAAGTATTAGGCTTAGAGATGGGCGCCGATGACTATGTGACAAAACCATTTAGTACAAGGGAATTAATCGCGCGGGTAAAAGCGAATATGCGCCGTTTGCAAGTAGTTGCACAGGTAGAAGATGAAGAAGAGGAAACGAATGAAATTGTCGTCGGTTCTTTAATTATCCAACCAGATGCTTATTTAGTGATGAAGCGTGACGAGGCAATTGAACTGACACATCGGGAATTCGAGTTACTTCATTATTTAGGCAAACATATCGGTCAAGTTATGACACGTGAACACTTACTACAAACGGTATGGGGCTATGATTATTTTGGTGATGTACGAACTGTAGATGTAACAATTCGCCGCTTGCGTGAAAAAATAGAAGATAATCCGAGTCACCCAGCATGGATTGTAACAAGACGTGGTGTAGGTTACTATTTACGGAATCCTGAACAGGAGTAAATGAAATGCAGAAAGTTAGCTTTTTTAAATCCATACATGTAAAGCTAGTACTTATTTACATTTTGTTAATTACGTTAGCTTTGCAAATAATAGGCATATATTTTGCGAAGGAATTAGAGGAAACACTGAAAGTCAATTTTAAGGCATCGATTACTCAACACATCGATCTTGTTCAATATAGTATTCGGGAAGAAATGTTAAAAGAGCGTGATGATACTACTATGCCGACTCTTGAATATAGTTTGAATGGTATTTTGAATGAGTTTACAACGGGTGATATTTTGGGAATCCGTGTAATTGACAATAATCACAAAGTATTAGCAACATCAGGATCTGATAATCATAGCATTATTGGTCAGCGTTCTAATATAGATATTGTACGTCAAGCTATTTCAGCCGAAACGCAAATTGATACAATTGACTTGGATGAAAAAACTAGAAATCGAGTATATGTATTGGCAACACCAATCCGAGATAGTGTTGGTGCAGATGGGGAAATTATCGGTGTAATTTATATTGAGTCAAATATTGAAAATGTTTATAAACAAATGAATGACATTAATCAAATTTTCCTTGGTGGTACGGCAATGTCCCTTGTTATCACAATTTTCCTTGGGATTTTAGTAGCGCGTACAATTACACAGCCAATTTCTGATATGCGAAAACAAGCACAAGCAATGGCAAAAGGGAATTTTTCTCGAAAGGTACGTGTTTTCGGAACAGATGAAATTGGTCAACTTGCTATAGCCTTTAACCATTTAACAAATCGCTTACAAGAATCACAATCAACGACAGAAGCGGAGAGACGGAAACTTGCTTCTGTTTTAAGTAATATGACAGACGGAGTAATTGCGACGGATCGAAAAGGTCGGATAATTCTTATAAATGACCCTGCATTAGCTCAATTGCATATTTCGCGAGACGTGACACTGGGGCGCCCGATTGCTGCCGTTCTTGGTATTGAACAAGAATATAATTTTGAAGACTTAATTCATATGACAGAAGCGGTGAACTTAGATTTTAGTACACGAGAAGCACCTTATATTTTACGTGCTAACTTTTCGGTTATTCAGAAGGAAACCGGCTTTGTGAATGGTTTAATTACAGTGTTGCATGATATTACGGAGCAAGAGAAAATTGAGATGGAACGTCGTGAATTTGTATCCAATGTATCGCATGAGTTACGTACGCCACTCACGACGATGAGTAGCTACTTAGAAGCGCTTGCAGATGGTGCGTGGAAAGATGAAAATATTGCACCAACATTTTTAAATGTAACGCAAACAGAAACGGAACGTATGATTCGCCTTGTGAATGATTTATTGCAATTATCACGTATGGATAGCCAAGAATATGAATTGAAAAGGGATATTATCGTTTTTAATTCATTCTTTAATCGTATTATTGATCGTTTTGAAATGTTAAAATCGCAAAATGTTAATTTTGAACGTTTACTGCCAAAAACACAATATTATGTTGAAATTGATACGGATAAATTGACGCAAGTAATTGATAATATTATTTCAAATGCTATGAAATATTCCCCGGATGGTGGAAATGTACGCTTTGGCTTTTCAGTACAAGGCGATATGTTGAAAGTGATGATTTCTGATGACGGCATGGGCATTCCGAAAGAAAATGTAAGTCGGATTTTTGACCGCTTTTATCGTGTAGACCGTGCGCGGGCACGTTCTATGGGAGGTACAGGTCTTGGTCTTGCAATTGCTCGAGAGATGATTGAAGCACATGGGGGTAAAATTTGGGCAGAGAGCGATGAAGGACAAGGAACGACTATTTTCTTTACATTGCCATACGATTTAGATGATCTGGATGAGGCAGGTGAGTGGGAGTGAAATACATTGAACCTATAAAGTCTGTGACACTTTTACTACTTGTTATAATAAGCCTCGTTTTGACATTCGTTATT
>JAVWKG010000015.1:37919-40436 GCA_036638655.1 Lysinibacillus sp.
ACACCAGATTACAAAGTTATGGAAGATGTAGAGGGAGAAGAAGTGTCAATAGGATCTAAGAAGAGTGTCAATGATGTTGTAAAGCCATATAAAGCCTTATACAGAGGAGAAGATAAGTGGACAGGAACGGTTTCTGATAAGGCTTTGAATGACTTGCTAGGCACCTTTGAAGGCTGGGAATATATAGATTTAGTGCTAGAAAACAATGATTTATCAGCAAATGAATTAAATGAATTGGTACGTGCTGATAATCATCTTACAATTTTCTTCTCAGGGGAGGTACCATTCTCTTTATTTAATGTAATTTTCCCATTTACTCATAATGATTTACCGGAAACAGCATTTAGCCAGATTATTATTGATTGGAATAATTATAATAACAAGGAGTTGCAGCTCTTTTTTGTGAGTGCCAATAATACGATTCTCTATCGTTCACAAGTAAATATTCCAAATACTAATCAGTTTCTAGAAAAAGTCATCGAACCATCGAAAAAATTTAGTGAGTATGAAGAAATAAAGCGTGATGAAATTCCATCACTTTATGTAACGAACGATAAGATTGAATCCGTTAAGTACACATATCTTATTGAAGATATTTCACCAGACCTTTTCAGAAATGCATTATTTATAGATCCGAATTTTGTAGAGCGTAGTAATGTGGAAGGTAAAAACGAAGAAAAGTATACAGATGGTATGTCAGAAATGATTGTTGATAAGGATAGGAAGTTATTAACCTATGTTTATCCAGCAGCTGAAAGTAGTAATCGAGTACCTCCTTCTAAAATATTGAATGATAGCTTTGAGTTTATAAATGAGCATGGGGGTTTAACTGCGGATTATCGTTTTGTTAGGATGGACACAACGAAAAATCGAGTGGATTATCAGTTGTTTTTGCAAGGTTTCCCTGTGTATAGCGATCAAACAGATACACGTATCACCACGATTTGGGGTAATGAACGTATTTTCCGTTATATGCGCCCGTATTACTCTTTAGATGAAGATATTTTATCTGAAAAAGAAACGAAGGAATTACCTTCGGGAAAAGAAATAATCGAAAAGGTTCGTGAGATGAATCATATTGCTTTTTCTGAAGTAGATGAAATTGCTGTAGGCTATTATTTAACAAGATACGACAACCAGATACTTTTCACATTGGAGCAAAATTGGTTTTTATTGCACAATGGTTCATGGACGCGTCTAACACCTGAAATGTTAGGGGGTGTTGAAAATGGATTGGAGTAGAACGAAATCCATTTTTATAGCTGTCTTTTTAATATTAAACATCTTTCTATATATGCTATATTTAAATCGTTACAATGATTTAAATAAAATAGTGTCGATTGATGAAAGTCCAATTGAGAACCGTTTGAAGGATGAAAATATTACGTATACAGCGCCACAAGAAGATATAAAATCTGCAACGTATATTAAAGGGAAAGTAATGAAGTTTTCAGACAAGGATTTGGTTTTACCTAATCAACAAATTGATATTAGAAATGGCACGGATGTAACATCTATGCTTATTAAACCAGTGAAATTAAGAAATATTGATGATGATAAAAGTTTCACCGACTTTGTGCAAACAAATGTTAAAGGTGGCGGTGCTTACTCATTGTGGAAGCTTAATCGTGAGGAACGTGTTGCGATTTTTTTCCAAACGAAAAACAACCGCCCAATATACAATATGAATGGTGTTATTAAAGTATTTTGGAATGCGAGTGATGAAGTTTGGATGTACGAGCAGACGATGTTAGATGATGTGAAAGAAATGAAACAACAAAAAAACGTCATACAGCCACTGCAAGTAATTCAAAGGTTATACTCCAAAAATTTACTAAAAAAAGGTTCACACATAACGCAGATGAATTTGGGCTATTCAACACGTGTAGAAGTAATAGAAACACAAGTGTTTGTTCCAACATGGGAAGTGCATGTAAAAACATCTGATGGTAAGATTGAAGAATTTTTTGTCGACGCAGTTGGAGGAGAAGTAATTGATATCCAAGTTGATAAAGATGAGGATGAAGAAGAGGGCTGGGGAGTTTAGTTATGCGATTTAGCGTTTTAGCAAGTGGTAGTACAGGCAATTCAATTTATGTAGAAAATGATGAACATGCTTTTATCGTTGATGCGGGCTTTAGTGGCAAAAAAATGGAGCAGCTTTTTTCTAAAATTGATCGTGACATGAAAAAACTAAGCGGTATCTTAGTTACGCATGAACATAGTGATCATATTAAAGGAATAGGTGTACTCGCACGAAAATACCAAATACCGATTTACGCAAATGCGAAAACATGGCAGGCAATGGATTCGCTTGTAGGCGATATTCCTAGCGATCAACGTTTCGAGTTTGGAATGGACAAGGTAAAATCATTTGGTTCACTTGATATTGAGTCGTTTGCAGTATCCCATGATGCGGCAGACCCCATGTTTTATACATTTCAAGAAGATGGTCGTAAGCTTGTTGTCATTACAGATAAAGGCTATGTAAGTGACCGGATGAAGGGTATTATTAGC
>JAVWKG010000016.1:0-39700 GCA_036638655.1 Lysinibacillus sp.
TGGCTTCGCAGTATGCAAAAGCGTGGCTATGAGGGAGATGCAGGGTTTTACTTTTGGTTGTCTCATGCAGCATTTTTCGCTGGTTATGAGGAGATATCAAAAAATGCATGGAACCATCTTCTGTTACTAGATCCAGAAAAAGAAGGTTTTGAACCTTGGCGCCAGGCAGACCAAGCATTTTCTTTAGATGCATTAGAGCAGGATCGAGAATTTGTGCTTGAAAAATTGCAAAGTGAATATGAAAGTGAGCGTATTTTTGGCTTGTTTTTATTAAGTAAAACGGCACATAAACAAGAAATAATTGCACATCCTAGTTGGATTGATGTGGACAAATATAATGCATATGAAAAGTTGTTTTTAGCGTATGCACTTGGCCATGAGTTTAATAAGAAAAACAAAACTGAAATGGGCTTTTTAAGGGCGATTCAAGTTGCGGAAATTTTGCTAGCCCAGTATGGAAAGCTTACAGCGGTAGTCGTGCCGATATTCCAAATGTGGTTTGCGTTATGTGAACGTGCTTTAAGTAAAAATTATAGCTTTAAAAATGCGGATGCTATTGCAGGAGCAGTTGATTATTTATTCCGTTCATCACGCATGTTAAAGGTGACAAAAAAGGAAATTGCCGAACAGTACGGTATTTCTGTTGCTACTTTAACAAAATATAGTGATGAAATATTAACATTCTTACCGACAACCGAAGATTAATCGCTGCACTTGTGAGCAAGTTATTTGTATAAATTTGTCGGTTGACTTACCATGAATTTAATGAAGTTATTATAGAAAAACATTGATTTTTCAGGGGGTACTATCCATGTCAGAAGAAAAAATTTATGATGTAGTTATTATTGGTGCTGGTCCAGCAGGGATGACAGCAGCTGTGTATACTTCACGTGCAAACCTTTCAACTTTAATGATTGAGCGTGGGATTCCAGGTGGACAGATGGCTAACACGGAAGAAGTAGAAAACTATCCAGGTTTTGATCATATTTTAGGACCAGAGCTTTCTACAAAAATGTTCGATCATGCGAAAAAATTTGGTGCAGAATATGCCTATGGTGATGTATCAGAAATTATCGATGGTGAAGATTATAAGACGATTAAATCAGGCGCAAAAGAATACAAAACGCGTTCGATTATTTTGTCTACAGGTGCAGAATATAAAAAAATGGGTGTTCCAGGTGAAAAAGAGCTTGGGGGCCGTGGTGTCAGCTATTGTGCTGTATGTGATGGTGCATTCTTCAAACAAAAAAATCTTGTAGTCGTAGGTGGCGGAGATTCAGCAGTTGAAGAAGGTGTGTATTTAACTCGTTTTGCTGATAAAGTAACAATTGTTCACCGTCGTGATAAATTACGTGCACAAAAAATCTTACAAGATCGTGCATTTGCTAACGACAAAATTGATTTCATTTGGAATACTACCGTGGAAGAAGTAAACGAAGCGAATGGTAAAGTAGGTAGCGTAACACTTCAGTCTACTGTTGATGGTAGTAAAAGCGAATTTAAAACAGATGGTGTATTTGTTTACGTTGGTATGTTGCCTTTAACAAAGCCATTTGAATCACTTGGTATTTTAAATGATGCTGGTTACATTGTGACAAATGAAAAAATGGAGACGGCAGTGCCTGGTATTTTTGCTGCGGGTGACGTTCGCGAAAAAACATTGCGTCAAATTGTAACAGCAACAGGCGATGGCAGTATTGCAGCACAAGCTGCACAGCATTATGTGGAAGAGCTAACAGAAAAGCTGGAAGCATAGTAAAATACTTTGCTTTCATATAACTTTAACATGCCTGTAATGTGACTGACATGTTGACATTATATAATAAGTTTGTAATTAGCAATTCCCCCTTTTTATAGTCAGGTTGTTCCCATATAACTTTGTGGGAGCAACCTCTTTTTGTGCTTTCAGTAAGAATAAAGACAATCCTTTGTATAGTACTAGTAGTCCTTGTTATAATGAAGGTTAGAATAAGTGAGATTTGGGGTGTGCATATGCAAAGAATTGCAAATTTACTAGCGGTTAAAGATGGGAAGATTTTATTGCTTCAAAAGCCAAGACGAGGTTGGTATGTTGCACCTGGCGGGAAGATGGAAAGTGGCGAATCGATTTATGAAGCGGCAATTCGAGAATTTTATGAAGAAACGAATGTGAAACCACTAAATACGCATTTAAAAGGTATCTATACAATGGTTATTAAAGAGGATGATCAAGTAGTAGATGAATGGATGCTGTATACATTTTTAGCAAAAGATATTGATGGAATCCCATTCGTTGAAACAAAAGAAGGTACGCTATCATGGCATCCAATTAGCAGTCTACAACATCTGCCGATGGCTGAGGGAGATCGTACGAATTTGCTGTTTGCTGTATCGCAAACAGGCCTACAGTATGGTACGTTTGAATATACGAAAGAATTTGATTTAATAAGTGAAAAAATACAAAATTCAAATGAATAATAAGGGAGCTGGTATACCGTGGTAGGCAATGGACAAAAATGTACACATGAATTAGTCATTATTACGGGTATGTCTGGAGCGGGGAAAACAGTAGCCATTCAAAGTTTTGAGGATTTAGGATATTACTGTATCGACAATTTACCACCTACGTTACTAACGACTTTTTTAACATTATTAAAAAATTCCGGAAAAGATTTCACTCGTATTGCAGCAGTAATGGATATGCGGGGTGGCGATTTCTTTGATTCATTAATTGGCGCATTGGATTTTATGTTACAAGATGGCGATATTTTACCAAGAATCTTATTTTTGGATGCCGATGATGAAACGCTTGTCCGCCGTTATAAGGAGACAAGGCGCTCTCATCCATTAGCACCAAGTGGTTTACCGCTTGAAGGCATAAAGCAGGAACGTGAATTATTGTCCGAAGTAAAGGGACGTGCTCAATCCGTATATAATACTTCAAATATAAAGCCTAAAGAATTGCGTGAAAAGATAGCCAAGGAATTTTCAAGTGTGGGCGGTAATCCGTTTTCTGTAAATGTTATGTCATTTGGCTTTAAGCATGGAATGCCGATTGATGCAGACCTTGTTTTTGATGTGCGATTTTTGAAAAATCCTTATTATGTGGAAGAATTACGACATAAAACAGGTTTGCAGACGGAGGTTTCATCTTATGTATTAGCTTTAGATGACACGCAAACACTTATTAAAAAGTTAACGGATCTATTTGAGTTTATGATTCCTCTTTATAAGCAAGAAGGGAAATCACAGCTCGTTATTGCATTTGGCTGTACAGGTGGTCAACATCGATCTGTAACATTAGCAGAGTATTTTGGTAAACTACTAGATTCTACTATTCAAACGGTCATTACACATAGAGATGTCGAACGTAGAAAGGATTGAGCATATGGGGAAGAGGAAAACAAAGCTCGTCGTCATTGGGGGAGGAACGGGGTTATCTACTTTACTTCGCGGTTTAAAACACCAACCTTTTGACATAACAGCCATTGTGACAGTTGCTGATGATGGTGGATCTTCAGGACGTATACGCGATGACTATGATATTCCGCCCCCGGGGGATATACGAAATGTTATCGCAGCTCTTTCAGATGTAGAACCACTAGTAGAGCAAATGTTTCAGTATCGTTTTTCAGCGTCGGCTGATTTAGGCGGTCATTCTCTCGGTAATTTAATGTTAACCGCTTTAACAGATATTACGGGCGATTTTAATCACGCTATAAGTGAAATGTGTAAAGTGTTAAAGGTGCATGGTCGTGTATTACCAGCAGCAAATAAAAAAATATCTTTGCTTGCCGAATTAGTGGATGGCACGATTATTAGAGGGGAATCGAAAATTCCTACAGCAAAAGAACGTATTAAGCGTGTTTATTTAGAGCCTGAAGATGTTCAACCAATACCTGAAGCAATTCGTGCAATAGAAAATGCGGATTATATTTTAATTGGTCCGGGTAGTTTATATACAAGTATCCTTCCTAATTTGATAGTAAAAGAAATTGGTGAAGCGATTATAAAAACACAAGGCCGTAAAATTTATATATGTAATTTGATGACGCAAAAAGGTGAGACGATTAAATACCGTGCTGGCGAGCATGTGCAAGCAATTAACGATCATGTCCCAGGCTTGTTTGTAGATGCCATATTAGTCAATAATGAAGAATTACCACAACCTGTTCAAGAACTTTATAAAGAAGAGCAAGCCGAACCAGTGAAGTTTGATGTCACCGCGTTAGAAAGTATGGGATTAGAAGTTATTAAGCAGGACATTGCGACAATTCGCCCGGATGGCATTGTTCGTCATAATGCTACAAATGTGGCGGAATGGCTTGTGCAATATGTGAAACAACATAAAAAGGGGAATAAGCAAAAACCCCACTCAAGTTGAACATATAAATGGAAGTATATCGTATATGCTAAGATAGACATATACATAGCGAAATATATATAGAGAGGAGGTAGTGATATGTCTTTTGCTTCTGAAACGAAAAAAGAATTAACACAAGTGGAAGCAGACGATTCTTGTATGAAAGCGGAAGTTTCGGCCTTGATTCGAATGAATGGTTCCTTGTCATTTGCAAATCGACAGCTAAGTTTGGATGTGCAAACTGAGAATGCAGCGATTGCTCGAAGATTGTATACGATTATGAAAAAGCTTTATCCGTATAATGTAGAGCTTCTTGTACGTAAGAAAATGCGTTTGAAGAAAAATAACGTATATATTTGCCGGGTACGAGAAGGTGCGCGCGAGTTGCTAACAGATTTAGCTATCATATCTGCGGACTTTCAATTTAATCATACGATTTCACGACAATTAATTAAAAAAGGCGGACAAAAAAGGGCTTATTTACGTGGTGCATTTTTAGCGGGTGGATCGGTAAATAACCCTGAGACATCTGCTTATCATTTGGAAGTGTATTCATTATACAAAGAGCATGGTGAAGCATTAATGGATTTGATGAATGAATATGAGCTAAATGCAAAAACGATAGAACGTAAAAAAGGTTTTGTGACGTATTTAAAAGAAGCTGAAAAAATTTCAGATTTTCTTAATATTATCGGTGCACATCAAGCTATGATGAAGTTTGAGGATGTGCGCATAATACGTGATATGCGTAATAGTGTGAATCGAATCGTTAATTGTGAAACGGCAAATTTAAATAAAACAATTGGTGCAGCATTGCGCCAAGTTGACAATATTCGTTTTATCGATAATGCAATTGGTCTAGACCAATTACCGGAGAAGTTACGTGAAATTGCAAGATTACGAGTTGAATATCAAGATGTTACGTTAAAAGAGTTAGGTGAAATGGTTTCGAGTGGTAATGTAAGTAAATCTGGCGTAAATCATCGTTTACGTAAAATAGATGAAATTGCAGAATCATTACGACGCGGTGAGATGATTAACGGATTGAAGTGAAGCTTTTGCTAATCATCAAAAGTCGCGGATGACATTGGGTTGAAGAGCATATTGCTCGTCGTTACGGTAGGGGATTTTCGGAAAGTGCCCAACCGTAATGAAAAATCAACTTCAAATGTTGAATCACTTGTTGTTCTTTTACAAGCATTTCGATAAGATAAGGTATATATGTATGGTATAAAAGGGGAGTTTTGCAAATGTTTGAAAAAAATATTGAAGTAAAATTAAAATTAGGTTTACAAGCAAGGCAAGCAGCCTTATTTGTACAAGAAGCAAATCGCTTTGGTGCCGATATTTTTCTAGAGAAAGATGGAAAAAAGGTGAATGCTAAATCGATTATGGGTGTGATGAGTTTAGCAATTGCTAAAGGTACGAATGTCATTTTAAGCGGCGAAGGCAGAGACGCTGAGCAAGCGGTTACATCGTTAGCAACAATAATCGAGAACGAAGACTAACAAATGAAGCTGATTAGAAGGTGAACTGTCGCCTTTTAATCAGCTTTTTTGCATTTTAGTAAATTAAAAAGCTCTCCACGTGCGAAAATCCCCTCGTTGCGAAGTGAAACATTGGATGCTTGTGTAAGAAATACTCTCGGAATGGAGGAATTTACTCCCGAAAGTAATTTCAACGCTGATAGCAAGTGAAAAAGCGCCGATAGAATCGCGGAACCGCTGATAGAAGGTGAAAAAGCGCTGATAGAACGGCAGAAAGCACTGATAGCAACCGAGAAAGAACCGTAAACAATGTAAGAAAAAAGATAGTTAGTTTAGATAGTAAAGGGGTCAATACCAAAACATGTACTTGACTTAAAAGAAACCTACAAAATGTAAGTGCATGGAACGAAAGGCGGAGACTCCTGCGGGATTAGCGAGACAGACGAGACCCCGCACGAAGCGTAGCGTAGGAGGAGGCTCGTCGCTCGCCCCGCGGAAAGCGTCCGCCTGCAGTGGAATGTGCTTTCAAGTACAGATTATGGTGTAGAGCCTAGTAAAGACCTGTTGAATTAAAAAGAGCGAATCGCTCTTTTTTAACATACATAGTATTTTTTAGTGCAGGAAACAGAGCCGAATATTCTCAAATTAAAAAACAGGAGAAGAAAAACAATTCGTTTTTCTACCCCTGCTACTTGTGCTCACTGTAAAAGATTATTTAGTTTCGTTACGGCTGATGATTTGGTCGATTAGGCCATATGATTTTGCTTGCTCAGCTGTCATGAAGTTATCACGATCAGTATCCTTTGCAAGTGTTTCATATGTTTGACCTGTACGTTCTGCTAAAATGCCATTTAACTTCTCACGAAGGAATAAAATACGTTTAGCAGCAATTTCAATTTCAGTTGCTTGCCCTTGTGCGCCACCAAGTGGTTGGTGAATCATAACTTCAGCATTTGGTAATGCAAAGCGTTTACCAGGTTCACCAGCAGCAAGTAGGAAAGCACCCATTGAAGCAGCCATACCGATACAGATTGTTTGTACATTTGGTTTAATGAATTGCATTGTGTCATAGATAGCCATACCAGCAGTTATTGACCCACCTGGTGAGTTAATGTAAAGAGAGATATCTTTATCTGGATCTTCTGCATCTAAAAATAGAAGTTGAGCTACGATTGAGTTAGCAACATTGTCATCAATTGCACTTCCTAAAAGGATAATACGGTCTTTCAATAAGCGTGAGTAAATGTCGTATGCACGTTCACCGCGGCTCGTTTGTTCGATAACTGTAGGGATTAAATTCATGTTAAATCCTCCTTAAAAAAGGTAAATTCGATTACTGTTGCTGAGACGTTTGAATGAATCTCAGCTGTAACTTTATCATACACATTATAGTCAGGGAAGGTCAAATATAAAAGCTGATAATACGAAAATTTATAGCAGCAAGGCGTTAATACAATTTATTTAGAGTGATTAACATTCAAAGGTTGAATTGTAGCCTATAGGTTTGTATAATAAGGAAGTTGTAATCATTTAAGTGAAGCTTCTAAAGTTTGAGCATTAGCTGCAATCAGCTCCTGTAATGGCAGATTTTTAGTAAGTGTTTTTTATGCTCAACTCATTACCTTAATGAAGAGAGCAAAATAATATAACTTACCCTCGTGGTGTAATGGATAACACGTAAGATTCCGGTTCTTGCGCTGGGGGTTCGATTCCCTCCGAGGGTGCTTCTAATCATTTAATAAAACCTTATATATTTCAGAAAAACCTCAAAAATGTTATTGTACCAACATTTTTGAGGTTTTTTTGTTTAAGGTCTCGATGGCGAATAATGAGTAAAGTAAAGCTATAGAGCTCTATTATTAAAAGTTACGAGGGGGATTAATCTATTGTCGACGAAACATTATTTATTTTTAATGGGAGGAATACAAACTTTTTTAGGGATTTACTTATTTTTCTTAAGTAGGAAGTATGTAAATGTTGAGAGCGTAATGCCACAATGGCCTTTTGTTATTTTAGTAGGCATACTAATAATGTCATCTGTTTTTTTCAAAAAACCCGACAATACGACATTAAAAAATAAATATAAACTTTTGATTTTTAGTTACCCTATTCTTCTAATAATCATGGGGGTATTAATTTTTACTTCTATTCCTGTATATTCATATAAAGAAGCAATTCAACTTATAGAAAAGCACACAGGTGAAAACAATATCAAAACGAATGATTTTAAAGTATCAAATCGGCTTTATTATATATATACCAAAGAAGCGACATTTATAGTTAATCCTTGGAATGGCGAATTTGCGCTTATAGATTAAGGGATGGATAGAGCAATGTTATAATGCATTAAACGAGCAATTATTAGTGAATTAAATATTTCTGTTTAAATTCGGAACATATTTATTGATAAAGAACTGGATTCATAGTACCTTAATACAAGTGCTGATCATATGATGAATACATCATAAGTTTTCTATGCTACACAAAAAGCCTAGGGAATATGCACTTTTACTGTATCAATTTAAAGAATTTGTTTTCCTACTAAGTAGCTTAGCAGCATGCTTAACAGGAAAGAAAGGGATAGGTTAGGAATAATGCTTGTATAGCATGCTTCCTGTATTTATTTCTTTCAAACCATCACAAAGCAATAACTCCAAATTATTTTAGTGAACATAACTGAACGTGTGGCTAGTTACTAGTCAGAAAAAAGAATCTCTTAAGTGAGGTTCTTTTTTTGTTGTCTAGGACATTAAAATATAGCGATATACAAAAAAAGTATAATTCAAATGGGTAAAAGAATTACATGCGCAATTTTACTCCAATAGGTCCTATATTTTCTAAGAGTAGTGCAATTATATTCATGATTGTGAAAAAACATTCAGTTTTCTGTAAATTGGTATTGTAACTAAAAAACAATGTAACTATAATTGACCTAATAGTATAACATTTCTGAATAGAAGTGCAGAGACTTTTTGGAAAATAATTTTAGGGGGCAATACACATGCATATGAAAAAAAGATTGTTTATGTTAATGATGGTCATTGCAGCATTTTCATTAGTGCTAGCAGGCTGTGGGAAAAAGGATGAAGGTGCGCCATCAAGTAATGCAGATGGTGAAGAAGGTAAAAAAGTTTATAAAGTATCAACTGAGGCTACATTTGCACCATTTGAATCAATAAATGATAGTGGAGAAATTGTTGGGCTAGATGTAGATATTATACAAGCAATTGCTGATGAGATGGATTTTGAAGTTAAATGGGAAAACCTTGGTTGGGATCCATTATTCCATGCAGTGAAAAATGGCGAATCTGATATCGGTGCAGCAGGAATTTCGATAAGTAAAAAGCGAAAAAAAGCATATGATTTCACTGACCCTTACTATGAATCACAATTAGTAATTGTAGTAAAAGAAAATTCGAAAATTAAGTCATTAAAAGAATTAAAAGATAAAAAGATTTCTGTGCAAATCAATACATCAGGGCATATAGCGGCTACGAAATTACAAGGAGAAGCAAGTGCTAATATTTTTGCATTGGATACACAACCTTTAGCTATCCAAGAAATGCTGAATGGTAATACGGATGCGGTAATTGGTGACAATGCTGTAGTGTATGAGTACATGAAAGCAAACCCAAAAGCAAAAATTAAAGTGATTAAAGATAAAGCATTTGAAAAAGAATACTATGGCTTCATGGTGAAAAAGGGAAATGAAGAGTTGTTAAGTCTATTAAATGAAGGCTTACAAAAAATTAAAGATAATGGTAAATATAAAGAAATTACTGGTACAGAATTTAAATAATCTGTAAATGAAGAAAGAGGAAGTGTGTTCGGATGGACATCTTTGATTTACAGTGGGACGCAGTTTGGAATTACCGTGACATGTTCGTGCGTGGAATTGGTATTACAATTGTTTTATCGCTATGTGGATATTTTGGTGGTGTAATTCTTGGTTTATTTTTAGGACTAGGGAAAGTATCAAGGAAATGGTGGATTTACTGGCCTTCTAAAATATATGTGGACCTATTTCGTGGGACACCAATGCTTGTGCAAATTTTAATCATTCATGTGGCGTTAATTCCATCTCTATTTGGACATTCGCTTGGATACATGGTAACAGGGATTACGGCACTTGTACTAAATAGTGCCGCTTACAATGCAGAGATTTTCCGAGCAGGTATTCAAAGTATCGATAAAGGGCAAATGGAAGCAGCGCGTTCACTTGGTTTAACACATAACCAAGCGATGCGTAAAGTAATTTTGCCACAAGCATTTAGACGTATGATTCCACCACTTGGTAATGAATTTATCGCAGTATTAAAAGATTCATCACTTGTTACGATTATTGCAGCTCCTGATATTTTATATACAGCTAAAATTGTTGCTGGTGCAACCTTCCGTACATGGGAACCTTACCTGGTAGCAGCAGTTCTGTACTTGATTTTAACGTATGGTGTAACAAGAATTGTTGCTCTTGTTGAGAAGCGTTTAAGTAATAGCTACGTCCCTCGCAAAAAAATAGGGAGGGAAGTTAGATGATTAAAATTGAAAATCTTCATAAACATTTTGGCAAGCTCGAAGTTTTAAAGGGCATCGACTATGAAATTAAAGAGAAACAAGTAGTTTGTGTTATCGGACCTTCTGGCTCAGGTAAAAGCACATTCCTGCGTTGCATCAACATGCTTGAAGACGTGACAGAGGGTGCAATTTATATTGATAATGTAAAAATTAATGATCCAAAAACGAATATAAACGATATACGTACAGAAGTTGGGATGGTATTCCAACAATTTAACCTATTCCCACATATGAATGTACTGGACAATGTGGTGATGGCACCGATGCAAATTCGTAAATTGGACCGAGCGCAAGCAGAAAAGCTTGGGCTAGAGTTGTTGAAAAAAGTGGGACTAGATAGTAAAGCATATAACTATCCAGAACAACTTTCAGGTGGACAACAGCAACGTGTAGCAATTGCTCGTGCGTTAGCTATGAAACCAAAGGCAATCCTTTTTGATGAACCAACATCAGCACTTGATCCGGAAATGGTTAAAGAAGTGTTAGATGTTATGAAAAATCTAGCGCGTGAAGGAATGACAATGATTGTAGTTACACATGAAATGGGCTTTGCGCGTGAAGTGGGTGACCGTGTTGTCTTTATGGATGGCGGCTATATAGTAGAAGAAGGAACACCAGACCAATTATTCGGTAACCCTAAAAACGGGCGTACTAAAGCATTCTTAGGGAAAGTATTATAAAAAAATCCATTCAAAGTGATTGCTGTAAAGCATACTTTGAATGGATTTTTTAAATTGGGCTAATATAAATGGTGAAATAACTCGCTAAGAGGTTTTAATCTCACATTAATGCATCGGATTTTTGGAAGTAGCGAAAGCATTAAGCATTTCGTGCATGTTTTGCTGAGATAATTGAGGTACTTGATAGTAGCCACGTTTGTTTTGATAAACGGCGAGCTCATAAGCCATTTCAATACAGTTAGCGATACTATCTGCAACAACACGGCGCGTTACAGGGTTTGTTATTTCCAATGCTGTTGCAGTCATACTTGTGGCATTACTTTTATGTGCACCAAGTAAGAAACCAGAAATGACGTCATCCGTAATTTCTTGCGCACCTTGCATTGGCTTTTTTGGTTGACCAGGCGTTAAACCATAAGTGAAATTATGCCCTGTTTCCATTTGATAGCGCCCCGTTGGATGTGACGGATCATGTCCTGTTTTAAATGATTCAACAATGATATTGTACGCATCGAGTGTGAAATTGTACTGGCGATCTAAAATGTTAAGCAATTCAGGGTCCTGGATTTTATCGCGTAATAAGATGGCTTGGTCAAGACCAGCAACAATACCTCCAACTGTTTCGTGCATATCAAGCACTTCATGACCACCATGATTTAAACATTGTGTATTATCTGCTGACGAAGATTGGTTATGTTCATTATTAAAAGTGTGTGACAAAATAGCTCCTCCTTCAAACAAAGTATTTAATGCAGTACATAGTGTGAACAGAAAAAAACTTTTTATGCCTGCTGAAATAGAAGTGAACGGCACATATTAATTGCACACTAAAAAGTAATTCGTTTTATAATGAAGTAAAGGAAGGTGTCTCCAAATGGATGTGAAATTTTATAGTCGACCGAATTGTGACCTTTGCGAAGAGGGATTGCGCATTTTAAAACTCGTGCAGGAAGATAGTGTATTTACAATTGAAATTATAAATATTGAAGATAATGACGAACTTCACGAAAAATATATGCTAATGATTCCGGTTGTTGTGAGAGGCGATGAAGTCATACAATTCGGCGCATTGGATTATGTGAAATTAGTAGAAACACTTGCATAAAGAAGTGTTTCTTCAATTTTCTGAACAATTTATATTGCACTTTTCATTAATGAGATATATAATAAATAGCAAGGACATATATTTTTTTTGCCCAAGTGGGACATTTGAAAAATAGGTGGGATAATAAAAGTCCTATAGTGAATGGTAGGTGAGTGAATGAGCAGTTTTACTACTGATGAAGCACAACAAAAGATGCTACCTGAAATGTTACCTCTCCTACAAAGAAGATACCGACTTTTACAAACTGTGCAGTTTATGCAACCAGTTGGGCGGAGAGTACTTGCCGAAACGGTGAAAATGACTGAACGGGAAGCTAGAAAAGAAACAGACTTGTTACGGGAGCAAGGATTAATTGTTGCTAACAAAACGGGAATGATTTGTACCGAAGATGGGAACTCTACTTTAGATATTCTCAGATCTGTCGTTTATGAATGGTCAGGTTTGTCGCAATTAGAACATCAATTACAGCAATATCTTGGCATACAGCAAATTATTATTGTTCCAGGTCATTGTGAAGAAGATGAGACGGCTCAAAACCTTCTTGGAAAAGAGGCAGCACAGCATTTTAAAAAAGTTGTTAATAATGATGCGATTGTGGCTGTTACAGGTGGAGGATCAGTTGCTTCATTGGCACAGTTCTTACAGCCGAGCGAAGATATAAAAGATTGTACTTTTATTGCAGCACGCGGTGGTATTGGACATGAAATGCAAATGCAGGCAAACACGCTTACTGCGAAATTCGCAAACAAAATAGGCGCTAACTATCGTACATTGTATTTACCTGAGCATTTAAGTGAGCAAGCGTATGAAGCAATGCTTAAAGAGCCGATGATTTCTGAAATGGTCGATTATTATGACCGTGCAGATATTGTTATTCATGGAATTGGTTCTGCTGAGGAAATGGCTGTTCGTCGTAATTCAACATCTGAGGATTTGCAGATTTTGAAGGAGAAGGGTGCTGTCAGTGAGGCTTTTGGTTATTACTTTAATGACAAAGGGCAAATTGTTCATCAAATTCGAACAATCGGTATTCAATTTGAGCAAGTAGAAAAATGTAACACAATTTTAGCGGTAGCAGCTGGTGAACAGAAAGTAAATGCGATTTTATCTTATTTTAAGGTAGCCCCAAAGCAAACAGTGCTAGTAACTGATGAAGCTGCGGCAAAAGCAATTGCTCAACGTTTGCTGTAAAAATATACTAAAACATTATTGGAGGAATTGGCAATGACATTAAAATTAGCAATCAATGGTTTCGGTCGTATTGGACGTTTAGTATTTCGTGAAGCAATGAAGCATGAAGAGATTGAAGTAGTTGCAGTAAATGATTTAACAGATGCAAAGCAATTAGCACATCTTTTAAAGTATGATTCAGTACACGGTGTTTACGATGCTGATGTATATGCAGAAGGCGATTCTTTCGTAGTAAATGGTCATGGCATTAAAGTATTTGCTGAAAAAGACCCAACTCAATTACCTTGGGGTGATTTAGGTGTTGATGTAGTACTTGAATGTACAGGTAGATTCCGCACATTGGAAGAAGTAGGCAAGCATATCGAAGCAGGTGCTAAAAAAGCAATTCTTTCTGCACCAGCATCTGGTCCAATGCCAACATTTGTTATGGGTGTAAATCACGAAAATTACAATCCAGAAACAGATCATATTTTCTCAAATGCATCTTGTACAACAAACTGCTTAGCACCATTAGCAAAAGTTTTAGATGAAAAATTCGGTATCGAACGCGGATTAATGACGACAATTCACTCATATACAAACGACCAATGTATCAATGATGCACCACACGCTGACCCACGCCGTGCACGTGCAGGTGCAGTATCAATGATTCCAACAACAACTGGTGCAGCTGTTGCAGTATCTCAAGTATTACCACAATTAAAAGGTAAATTAGATGGATTCTCTATGCGTGTACCAACACCAAACGTTTCTTGTGTAGATTTAGTTGTAGAGTTAAAAGAAAAAGTTACAAAAGAGTCTATTAATGCAGCACTAAAAGAAGCTTCAGAAAACGAACTAAAAGGTATTTTAGATTACAATGAATTACCATTAGTATCAGTTGACTACAACGGTAATCATGCTTCATCTACAATCGATGGTTTATCTACAATGGTTATGGAAAATAGCATGGTAAAAGTTGTATCTTGGTATGACAACGAAATCGGATACTCTACACGTTTAATGGATTTAGCTCTATACACAGCTCAACGTTCAGCTAAATAAGTGACATAAATCGCAATTCGAAGTAAAAAGTGTGACATAATACGTCTTTTTACGCTTGAAAAGTATAGCCTTTATATTGTCATAAAGATATAATATACGAGGGTAAAAGGAGTAAGGGACGTTTATCCTTACTCCTTTTTTAATAAAAATAATGACTTTTGCTACACTGCTACAATAAAATTACTTTGAAGGTGGGTATTCTTCATGTTAAATAAGAAGACGATGAAAGATATTGATGTTAAGGGTAAGCGCGTATTTGTACGCGTCGATTTTAATGTACCAATGGAAGACGGCTCGATTACTGATGAAACGCGTATCCGTGCAGCAATTCCAACAATTTCGTATTTAGTAGAACAAGGTGCTAAAGTTATTTTAGCTTCTCACTTTGGCCGACCAAAGGGTGAAGTGAAGGAAGACATGCGTTTAACAGCAGTTGGACAACGCTTAGCAGAAATTATAGGAAAACCTGTAACAAAGCTTGATGAGTCTATTGGTGAAGCGGTTGAAGTGGCAGTTGCGAATATGCAAGATAGCGACATCGTATTGCTTGAAAATGTACGTTTCCACGCAGGTGAAGAGAAAAACGATGCTGCACTTGCAGAAAGCTTTGCAAAATTAGCTGATGTGTATGTTAATGATGCGTTTGGCGCAGCTCACCGTGCACATGCTTCAACTGAAGGGATTGCTAAACATATTCCGGCGGTATCAGGTTTCTTAATGCAAAAAGAATTAGATGTATTAGGTAAAGCATTATCTAATCCCGAGCGTCCATTCACTGCAATTATTGGTGGTGCAAAGGTAAAAGATAAAATCGGTGTCATTGAAAGCTTACTTGAAAAGGTAGATCACCTTATTATTGGTGGTGGTTTAGCTTATACATTCATCAAAGCACAAGGTCATGATATCGGTAACTCTTTACTTGAAGAGGACAAAATCGAATTAGCGAAATCATTTATTGAACAAGCAAAAGCAAAAGGCGTTCAACTGCACATGCCAATCGATACTGTTGTAGCAAATGAGTTTTCTAAAGATGCAGAAACAAAAGTAGTCGATGTAAATGCAATTCCAGCTGACTGGATGGGTCTTGATATTGGACCGAAAACAGCAGCACATTATGCAAATATTATTGCGGATTCTAAGTTAATCATTTGGAATGGACCAATGGGTGTATTTGAAATGGGGAAATTCGCTAATGGTACAAAAACGGTAGCAAATGCTATGGCTAAAACAGCTGGTTACACTGTCATTGGTGGCGGGGATTCAGCAGCAGCGGTTGAGAAATTTGAAGTTGCAGGTGAGATGGATCATATTTCAACTGGTGGTGGCGCATCACTTGAATTAATGGAAGGAAAAGAACTTCCAGGAATAGTAGCTCTAAACGATAAATAATTTTGTAGGAGGCGAAAGATATGCGTAAACCAATAATAGCAGGTAACTGGAAAATGTATAAAACATTCGAGGAAGCGGTACAATTTATTGATGCTGTTCAAGGAGGAATTCCTTCAGCTGAAAAAGTTGACGCAGTTGTTTGTGCACCAGCACTATACTTACCTACACTCGTACAGGTCGCTTCAGAATCTGAGCTAGCTGTAGGCGCTCAAACGATGCATTATGAAAATGAGGGAGCGTTTACTGGTGAAGTAAGCCCAACTCAACTTGCGAGCGTGGGAGTTGACTATGTTATTTTAGGTCACTCAGAGCGTCGTGAATATTACAACGAAACAGATGAAGCAGTGAATAAAAAAGTAGCTGCTGCGTTAGCGAATAATATTGTGCCAATCATTTGCTGTGGTGAAACGTTGGAAGAACGTGAAGCTGGTCAAACAGAAGCGAAAGTAGCTGGTCAAGTAACTGCGGCGCTTGCAGGTTTCACAGCACAGCAAGTAGAACATATGGTCATTGCTTATGAACCAATTTGGGCAATTGGCACAGGTAAAACAGCAACAGCAGAAGATGCAAACCAAGTATGTGGTGCAATTCGCGCAGTTGTGAAGGAATTATATACGGCTGAAACTGCTGAAGCTGTACGTATTCAATACGGTGGTAGTGTGAAGCCTGAAAATGTAGAAGAATTACTTACAAAAGAGCATATTGATGGTGCGTTAGTAGGGGGAGCAAGTCTTCAACCTGACTCATATTTAAAATTATTGGAGGCGGCAGCAAATGCCTAAAAAGCCAGTTGCATTAATTATTTTAGATGGCTTTGCATTTCGCGATGAAACATTCGGTAATGCTGTAGCACAAGCTAATAAGCCTAATTTCGATCGTTATTGGAACCAATTCCCACATGCTACATTAACAGCAGCAGGTGAAGCGGTAGGATTACCAAACGGTCAAATGGGTAACTCTGAAGTTGGTCACTTAAATATCGGTGCTGGCCGAATTGTGTACCAAAGCTTAACACGTTTAAACAAATCTATTCGTGATCAAGATTTCTTTACTAATCAAGCATTTCTTGATGCGATTGCACATGTAAAAGCAAATAACTCAAAACTTCACTTAATCGGCTTATTATCTGATGGTGGTGTGCATAGTCATTATGAGCATATGTTTGCTCTTTTACAGCTTGCGAAGGACCAAGGCTTAAACGATGTATTTGTACATGGTTTCTTAGATGGACGAGATGTTGGACCGACTACAGCGCTTGGTTATATCGAAGAAACTGAAAAGCAAATGGCTTCTATTGGTATTGGAAAGTTTGCGTCGATTCATGGGCGTTATTATGCAATGGACCGCGACAAACGCTGGGACCGTGTAGCATTAACGTATAACACTCTAGTCGATGGCGTTGGGCAAACAGCAGAAGGTGCACTTGCTGGTGTTACACAATCGTATGAACGTGAAGTGACAGATGAGTTTGTCATTCCGTTTAGTATTCAAGAACACGGTGAGGCAGTGGCGACTATTGACGATAATGACGCAGTGATTTCCTTCAACTTCCGTCCTGACCGAGCAATTCAACTTTCAAAAGTATTTACAAATAGTGAATTCGATGGCTTTGCAACTTCTGCAAATCATCCGAAAAACTTAAAATTCGTATCTTTTACTCATTATAGCGATGAAGTGAATGCGCAAGTTGCTTATGAAAATGACAATTTGAAAAATACGATCGGTGAAGTGTTAGCTGCAAATGGTAAAACACAACTACGTATTGCAGAAACTGAAAAATATCCACACGTTACCTTCTTTATGAGTGGTGGGCGTGAGGAGGAATTTGCTGGGGAAGAACGTATTTTAATCGCATCCCCAAAAGTTGCGACTTATGATTTACAACCAGAAATGAGTGCTTATGAAGTAACTGAAGCATTACTTGAAGCTATAGCAGCCGATAAATTTGACGGCATTATTTTAAACTTCGCAAACCCTGACATGGTTGGGCATAGCGGAATGTTAGAGCCGACAATTAAAGCTATTGAAGTAGTCGATGAATGTTTAGGAAAAGTAGTTGATGCTCTTCTCGGAAAAGGAGGCGCAGCTATTATTACAGCTGACCATGGGAATTCTGACGAGGTTGTCACTTTAGAAGGAAGCCCAATGACAGCTCATACAACGAATCCTGTCCCAGTAATTGTGACAAAACCGAATTTAATTTTACGAAATGATGGCATTTTAGCCGATTTGGCTCCTACCATGTTAAAATTATTAGAGGTGTCACAGCCAGTGGAAATGACAGGACAATCATTAATTGAAAAAGAGGAGATTTAATTATGCCATTTATTACACAAGTTTATGCACGCGAAGTTTTAGATTCACGTGGGAACCCAACAGTTGAAGTAGAAGTATTTACAGAGTCAGGTGCTTTCGGTCGTGCAATCGTACCATCAGGTGCCTCTACAGGTGAATACGAAGCAGTAGAATTACGTGATGGAGACAAATCTCGTTACTTAGGCAAAGGTGTATTAAAAGCAGTTGATAATGTAAATACAGTTATTGCTGAAGCATTAGAAGGAAACTTCTCAGTGCTTGATCAAGTTGTAGTCGATCAAGCGTTAATCGAACTTGATGGTACTGAAAACAAAGGTAAACTAGGCGCTAACGCAATTCTAGGTGTATCAATGGCCGTAGCACATGCTGCAGCAGATTATTTAGATCTACCTCTTTATCAATACCTTGGTGGTTTCAACTCGAAACAACTACCAGTTCCAATGATGAACATCATCAACGGTGGTGAGCATGCTGACAACAACGTAGACATTCAAGAATTCATGGTAATGCCTGTTGGTGCAGAAAGTTTCCGTCATGCATTACGTATCGGTGCTGAAATTTTCCATCACTTAAAAGCTGTGCTTAAAGAAAAAGGCTACAATACAGCTGTAGGTGACGAAGGCGGGTTCGCACCAAACCTTGGTTCAAACGAAGAGGCAATTACGATTATTCTTGAAGCAATCGAAAAAGCTGGATTCAAACCAGGTGAAGAAGTGATGCTTGCAATGGACGTTGCGGCTTCAGAATTATTCAAAAAAGAAGACGGCAAGTACCACTTAGAAGGTGAAGGTGTCGTAAAAACTTCTGAGGAAATGGTTGATTGGTACGAAGAGTTAGCTTCTAAATACCCAATTATTTCAATCGAAGACGGCTTAGACGAAAACGACTGGGCTGGTCATAAATTACTAACAGAACGTATCGGTGATCGTGTACAATTAGTAGGTGATGATTTATTCGTAACAAATACGAAAAAATTAGCTGACGGTATTGAGCAAGGCGTTGGTAACTCAATTCTTGTAAAAGTAAACCAAATCGGTACATTGACTGAAACATTCGATGCAATCGAGATGGCAAAACGTGCTGGCTATACAGCTGTTATTTCTCACCGTTCTGGCGAGTCAGAAGATACAACGATTGCAGATATCGCAGTAGCGACAAATGCTGGTCAAATTAAAACAGGTGCACCGTCTCGTACTGACCGTGTAGCAAAATACAACCAACTTCTTCGCATTGAAGACCAACTTTCTTCAACTGCGCAATATCTTGGTAAAAGCTCTTTCTATAACTTGAAATAATAAATAACACCAAGGGATGTCCTAGAAGCATGAAAATACTTTTAGGGCATCCCTTTTTTACATATATTTAAGGCGAAATTAAAAAGAGGGGGAATTATGATGAGCATTATCCAATCATTAATCGACACTTTACCAGTTTTTCACGAGGTTTTTGACAAAGAAATTGCGATTACGTTAAACGATGTAGAAACACGATCAGTCATGTTTGTGTTAGATGGTTCTAAAGTAAAGTTACATTTAAAACAAGGTACAATTATTGATGATTCACCAGAATTACGCAGAGTATTCCAAGGTCAAATAATAAAGATGGATATTCCTGTAGAAGTATTCGGCTCGCCGATGAATAGTGAAATTTATCCGGTACGTGAGAATGGTAGGGTAGTAGGCGCAGTTAGTTTTATATTCCCAGTTGAAGCAAAGCAAAAAGTGGAAGAATATATGGGGAATTTACATGCCATCATCGGTGATTTACAACATAAAATCCATACTGTTGCAGCACATTCAGAGCAATTATCTGCAACGAGCGAAACGATTACAGCTCAGTCGAGACAAGCGTTAGAAAATTCCGAGCGTTCAAATGAAGTAACTGATTTCATAAAGACGATTTCCAAACAAACGAATTTACTAGGACTCAATGCTTCAATTGAGGCTGCAAGAGCAGGACAATACGGTGCTGGCTTCAATATTGTGGCACAGGAAGTACGCAAACTTTCTAGTGAAACGTCTACTGCGACTGAACAAATTGAAAGCTCGCTGAAAACGATTACAGGTAATGTACAAGCTTTAATGGAAAGCATGGAGCAAGTTCAAGCAGCTTCAAATGAACAGGCAGAGCTTGTACAACAATTTAGTGAAGTTATTGAAAACTTAGGTGATGTCAGCACACAAATAGCTCACTTTATGAAAGATGTACTGCGTTAAGTTAATCACCTTATAATCGTAAATGGTTCTGATAGGACTGAAGTTTAAGGCGTTTTGGTTTGAAACCTGCATAATAGTTTTTTACTTATAAAGGATGTGGGAGATGAAGAAATAGTAGGAAAGGTTGTATTGTTTGGAGAAGCATCGCTCGCCCGCCTGACCGCGGAAAGCTTCGGTAAAAACAGTGGAGTAACCGCGCTGAATGAAAATCACAACTTTCGCCAAAATCCTAGAAACTTACTCTGCTGGAGCGACATCGTGAGAAACTGGAGCGACATCGTGAGGAAGTGGAGCGACTTCATGAGGAAGTGGAGCGACTTTGTGAGAAACTGGAGCGACATCGTGCCCAACTAGAGCGACCTTCTATGGCATACTAAAATTTCACAACTTCTATTGAAAAAAGTGAGGTATTCAACGGCTCGATCGTTGAATACCTCACAATGTGAATAATATAGACTTTTTCAGTACTCCGTATAAAATAGAATCCATATTTTTGAAAAAGCATACAATAAAAAGTTCAATCACCTTACTTTTTCATACGGTCAGCCTTTGCACCCCAGTATGTTGCCAGAAGAGGACCTGAAATATTGTGCCAGAAGCTAAAGATGGCACTTGGTACGGCAGCTAAAGGACTAAAATGTGCTAATGCTAGAGAAGCACCTAAGCCAGAATTTTGCATACCCACTTCAATAGAAATCGCTTTTTGATCAGCATAGTCTAGCTTAAATAATTTGGCGATGAAGAAACCAAATAATAGCCCAAGTAAATTATGTAAAATTACGATTGCGAAAATTAATAAGCCAGTTTCTAAAATTTTATCGCGACTACCACTTACAACAGCGGCAACGATTAATACGATTGCAATAACGGATACGAGAGGCAAAGCATTTGCTGCTTTTTCTACAGCTGTTTTAAATAGTAATTTCGCGATAGCTCCTAAAATGATTGGGATTAACACGACTTTTAAAACAGACATAAACATAGCATTAAATGATACAGGCAGCCATTCACTTGCTAATAAGTAAATAAGAGCTGGAGTCATAATTGGCGCCATTAAAGTTGTAACAGAAGTGATTGTTAAAGATAATGCTGTATTTCCTTTAGATAGGAATGTCATAACGTTTGATGCCGTACCACCTGGGCAACAACCAACTAAAATAACACCAACTGCGACTTCGGGCGATAACTGGAACACCTTTGCTAAAAGGAACGCAAGTCCAGGCATTACGATAAATTGTGAAACAACGCCAATCAGAACGCCTTTTGGATGCTGTAATATTAATTTAAAGTCACCAAATGATAATGTCATCCCCATACCAAACATGACAATGCCAAGTAAAACTGTGACGTACGGGCCAATCCACGTAAAGTTATCAGGTATCCATAAAGCTAATCCAGCTGCAACAAGCACCCAGATGGCGAATGTGTTACCTGCAAATTTGCCGATTTTTTCTAATGTATTCAATGTTTACACCTCTTCAATAGTAGTTCACATAATAATAGGTTAATACTATCTCAATAACAACAATATTCAGAAAATATAGATAATAGATGAAGAAAACAAGGTAATTATCGTGTTAATGAAGAGAAACGATCAAATGATAGTAGTAGAAGTAGAAAGTTCAAAAAGTATTAACGAATACATGTGGATGATTTCATAATGAAAGTTGTTTCGTCATCCTCTTTTTGGTATAATGGTATGTGTTGTGATGTTTCGAAGTTCGGGAGGTGCAGTAGATGCATACAGTAATTTTAGTATCATTAATAATTATATCATTATCTTTGATCGTAGTTGTTTTACTACAATCGGGGAAAAGTGCAGGCTTGTCAGGTGCCATCTCGGGTGGGGCTGAGCAACTATTTGGAAAACAAAAAGCACGTGGAATGGATTTAATCCTTCATCGTGTAACAATTGTATTAGCAGTATTATTCTTCATTTTAGCAATCGCTATTACGAAAATCTAATAGTTGAAGATGTATCGCCTAACCGAGCATGGTTGGGCGTTTTCTTTTATAATGGAATGCAAGGGTATATATGACTTTCACGAAGGAGGGTCTACAATGAATAAAGCGTTATCGCAACCATTTTTCTTTCAGGCGGGACCAAGGGCGGTGTTGTTACTCCATGGTTTTACTGGGAGTTCAGCAGATGTTCGAATGCTTGGTCGATTTTTAGAGAAAAAAGGGTATACTTCATTGGCTCCTCATTATAAGGGGCACGGGGTCGCACCTGAAGAGCTTATTACAACAAGCCCATCAGATTGGTGGCAGGATGTACAAAAAGCATATGCACAACTTATTGAAGCGGGCTACAAAGAAATTGCGGTAGTAGGATTATCATTAGGCGGTGTTATGGCACTTAACGTTGCTGCCAATAACCCTGTAAAAGGTATTATTACAATGTGTGCGCCAATGACAATGCGTACGACTGATATTATGTTCGAAGGTGTACTGAAATACGCTGTTGATTATAAAAAGTTTGAAGGTAAAGAAGAAGCACAAATAGAGCAAGAAATAGCGATAATAGCTGAGCAAGGAATGCCATCTTTACAGCAGTTGCGTGAATTTATCGCGTCAACGCGTCAAGAAATTGACATGATTTATGCGCCTATTTTTGTCATTCAAGCAAGGAATGATGAGGTAATTGAGGCGGAATCTGCCAATATTATATATAATCAAATTGAATCACTTGAAAAAAGTATTAAATGGTATGAGCATTCAAGTCACGTTATTACGCTAGATAAAGAAAAAGAACAATTACATGAAGATATTTATCGCTTTTTAGAAAGCTTAAATTGGGTAGACTAAAATATGCAGATTTTCAAAAGAAGGAGGGAAATTGCATGACAGAAAAGAAAGATACATTACAAAGTCGATTAATTGAATTTTTTAGTGATGAACAATATAGCCCATTAACAGTAGGGGAAATTGAAGAGGAATTCGGTTTCGATGATGCGGAAGAGTTTAAAGAATTAGTAAAGACATTAGTGCGCATGGAAGGACAAGGTTTAGTAGTCCGTTCACGCTCAAATCGCTATGGTTTGCCTGAGCGCATGAATTTAATGCGAGGTAAATTTATCGGCCATGCAAAAGGCTTCGGCTTTGTAGCACCGGATATTGAAGGAATGGACGATGTATTTATTCCACCGCATGAAGTGAATGGTGCCATTAATGGCGATACGGTTTTAATTCGTGTATTAAAGGAATCATTTGGTGATCGCCGTGAAGGAACGGTTACGAAAGTTGTAGAACGTGGTCAATCTAAATTTGTTGGGACATTCCAAGCAAATCGTGGCTTTGGTTTCGTCGTGTTAGACGATAAAAAGTTGCCAATGGACATTTTCATCGCAAAAGGTGACACACTTGGTGCGGTAGACGGACATAAAGTAGTAGTTGAAATTTCTACATGGCCAGATGATTTGAAATCAGCTGCAGGCTATATTACAAAAATTTTAGGTCATAAAAACGACCCAGGTGTAGATATTTTATCGATTTTATATAAGCACGATATTCCACCTGAATTCCCACAAGAAGTCGTGGATGCTGCAAGTAATGTGCCAGATGAAATTTCAGAGGCAGATAGAGAAGGTCGACGCGATTTACGTCATGAAACAATTGTTACGATTGACGGGGCAGATGCAAAAGATTTAGATGATGCCGTAACAGTAACAAAAAACATCGATGGTACTTATAAATTAGGCGTCCATATTGCAGACGTTAGTTATTATGTAACACAAGGCTCCGTACTTGATGAAGAGGCATATGACCGCGCAACGAGTGTGTATTTAACAGACCGTGTTATTCCGATGATTCCACACAGACTGTCGAACGGCATTTGTTCATTAAATCCGCAAGTAGATCGTTTAACATTATCTTGTGAAATGATTATTGATGGCGATGGAAATGTGATTAAGCATGATATTTTCCAAAGTGTGATTAAAACAGCAGAGCGTATGACGTATACGGATGTTTACAAAATTTTAGAAGAGCAAGATGAAGAGCTAATCGCACGTTATGAGCCACTTGTACCAATGTTTAAGCATATGGCGGACTTATCGAAAATTTTACGCCATAAGCGAACAATGCGTGGTGCGGTTGATTTTGATTTTAAGGAATCGAAAGTAATTGTAAATGAAGAAGGCTGGCCTGTTGATATTGAGATTCGCGAGCGTACAGTAGCTGAAAAGTTAATAGAAGATTTCATGCTTGCGGCTAATGAAACGGTTGCAGAGCATTTCCATTGGATGAATGTACCGTTCATTTATCGTATTCATGAAGATCCGAAGCCTGAAAAACTACAACGCTTCTTTGAATTTGTAACGAATTTCGGCTTAGTTGTGAAAGGGTCAGGTAATACCGTGCATCCGAAAGCACTACAAGAAATTATTACAGCGATTGAAGGTATGCCAGAGCAGCCGGTCATTTCAACGATGATGCTACGCTCGATGCAGCAAGCGAAGTACTATCCGGAATCATTAGGGCACTTCGGCTTATCGACTGACTTCTATACGCACTTTACATCGCCAATCCGTCGTTACCCTGACTTAATCGTGCATCGTTTAATCCGTACGTATTTAATCAACAAGGATACGTCGACAGAAACGATTACACAGTGGGGCATGGTGATGGACGAAATTGCCGATCATACATCTGAACGTGAGCGCCGAGCAGTCGATGCTGAACGTGATACAGATGCACTGAAAAAAGCGCAATTCATGTCCGACAAAATTGGTGAAGAATTTGAAGGCATCGTGTCTTCGATTACGAACTTTGGGATGTTCATCGAGCTGCCAAATACGATTGAAGGTCTTGTCCACATTAGTAATATGACAGATGATTATTATCGTTTTGATGATCGTCAAATGATTATGATAGGTGAACGTACAAATCGTCAATTCCGTATTGGGGATGAAGTGAAAGTGCGCGTTGCCAATGTTGTCATTGAAGAATCTTCTATCGATTTTGAAATTGTTGGCATGGTAACAACTTTTGCTCGCACGCGTAAAGCGACACCAAAAGTAATTCATGCGCGCAAAAACTACAGTGACAGCAAAGACAAACGTGGTAGTGGCCGTAGCAGTGTTGGCGGTAGTGGAAGTGGTCGCCGTCGCCGTGATGATGAGCGAAAAGGTCAGAGTCAAGGTCAAGCGGATCGAAAAGAGCGCCCAGCAGCAAGCGGTGAACGTCGTGAAAGCGAACGTGATCCACGTGGTCGACGCAAAGATGGCTCTAGCCCAGGTCCAAAAAAGGGCGTAAAAGAAAAACAAAAGTTTTACGAGAGCGTTGCTAAAAAAGGCAAAAAGAAAAAACCAAAACGTAAATAACATAGTGGAGAAAGTGTCTGTATAGGGATACTTTCTCCCAGCTTATAAATTTGAGTGGGTAGCCTCATGCTACCTAACCTTTAAGTAGAGGGTGAATAACATGGCAAAAGGTGCAGGAAAAGTATTAGCTCAAAACAAAAAAGCAGGACATGACTACTTCATAGAGGAAACGATTGAAGCGGGCATGGTACTAACAGGTACGGAAATCAAATCCATTCGTACAGGCAAGGTGCAGTTAAGAGATTCATTCGTGCGTATTACGAACGGTGAAGCATGGATCAATAATATGCACGTCAGCCCATTCGACCAAGGAAATCGTTTTAACCACGACCCAACGCGTACACGTAAATTGCTCCTACATAAAAAGCAAATCGGCGAGCTAGTTGGTGCTGTAAAACGTGACGGCTATACAATTATCCCGTTAAAAATGTACATTAAAGACGGCTACGCTAAGCTATTAATTGGCTTAGGTAAAGGTAAAAAAGATTACGATAAACGTAATGATATGCGTAAAAAAGAAGCGAAACGCGAAATGGAACGTGTATTTAAAGCGAAAAATCAGATTTAAGTGTGAAGGGGATACCCTCAAAAGTCGGTTTGAATGACTTTTGAGGGTAGCCCTTTTCAAATGATGTCTTGTGGTCAGCCTTAGTTGATGGGTGTTGTCGAAAAGCGTGTCAAATTTGCAATATGAGACCTGGATGCGGATAAAACGTGTTTTGTGCGTGATAAATTCAGAATCGCGCGTGATAAAAGTAATTTCCTGCGTGATAAACTTCGATTTGAACAGGATAAAAATCTTATATTTCATATTAAAGTTGGATATGTTTCTTTTCTAGATGTTAAAGTAAATACTGAAACGCCTCGTGATGAACATTCAAAAACGTCCCAGTATTTTACTACTGTTTAATAGTCATCTTCGGCTTCATTTCGGACATTTTCTGCCCTGAACGTAGAGGGATTTCTTTTAAAAAGCATGCAAGTATTACAGCCATTGCAGCCATAATTGCACCTACTAGGAATGTAGTAGTGATTGCATAACTTAAAGCTTCTTGAACCATATCAAGCATTTGCGAAAATAGTATTTGTGAATCTGGCGGCAAGCTTTTTAAAGTTGCTTCAATTTTAGGTTGATCTAAAAGGTTTTGCGGATTATTGAACAGGGCGAGTTTCTCTGCTAAGGCAGGGTCTGTGGATACAGGAATCGCCTGTTGTCCCTTGGTGCCTGCTAACTCAGTCATTTTTTTAGCGATACTCGAACTCATAATACTGCCCATAACGGCAATGCCAATCGTGCCACCGAGATTACGGAAAAGTTGTGATGAAGCTGTTGCTACCCCGATTTGGTGAGGGGCAACGGCATTTTGTACAGTTAAAGTAAAGACAGGCATCGCTGCGCCAAGACCTAAGCCAAGTACGATCAAATACATAATGAGCAGATAAATTGGCGTGCTAGGCGTCATGAAATACAAACAACTTATGCCGATTGTCATGACCAACAATCCGATAATCCCCATTTTTTTATACTTACCCGTTTTGGAGATGAAATGACCTGACAGAGCAGAAGTCACTAGCATCGCAATGGACATAGGCATGGCCACATATCCAGCAAGGGTAGGAGAAATGCCTTTGACACCTTGTACAAAGAAAGGTACATAAATAATGGCGCCCATCATCCCAGCATTTAAAAAGAAACTAACTAAATTGGATACGGTGAAGATACTATTTTTAAATAGACCTAGTGGTAAAACCGGACTTTTTACTTTCATTTGAATCCAAATAAAAATCAGCAAGGCAACAATAGTAACTGCAAAAAGTCCAAGTATTTGCCACGATCCCCATGCATACTTGTTGGGACCGTCACCTGCTAAAGATAAAGCTAAGAGCAATGGAACAATTGTAGAAGTCAGGAAAAGCGAACCCCAGTAATCGATGGATTCTCCTTCTCGTTTTACGCCTTTTGGGAAATTAAGCAAAATTAAAATAAAGGCAATGACGCCAAGGGGTAAGAAAATCCAAAACACCCAATGCCAATCTAAATGGTCGACAATATAGCCACCCATTAAGGGACCAGCTACGCTTGAGATTCCAAAGACGGCACTCAATACGCCTGACCATTTGGCACGCTCCCGTGGTTCATAGAGATCCCCAACAGCAGTGAAAACAGTGGACATAATAATCCCAGCACCCGCACCTTGAATAGCACGGAAAGATATTAATTGGAAAATATCTGTTGCAAATCCAGAAAGAATTGCACCAATCATAAATACGCCAATTCCTAATAGTAGGAAGGGTCTACGCCCATAAATATCTGAGATTTTCCCTACTAATATTGAAGCTACGGTTGATGTCAGCAGATAAATAGTAATCGCCCATGAATAATAGTCCATTCCACCAAGCTTCGCGATAATGCGTGGCATCGCAATGCCAATAATCGTTTGATTGATGGCAGCAAAAAACAATGCTGTAATAATGGCAATCATAATCGTTAACTTCTTTTTATCTGATAAATGAGTCATTCACGTTCCTCCGCTTTCCCTGTAGCCATATTCGTCAATACGTGCTGATAAATCCGGATTAAATGCTCGATATCCTCCTCGGGTAAACCTGAAAAGAGCTGTTTCACGATATTCTTGTTCTCGATTTTAAATTGCTTTAAGATTTCGCGCCCTTGGTCTGTAATTTCCAACAGCACAACACGTCGATCATTTGCATCACGATTTCGATGCGCATAACCGCTCGCAATCAGTTTATCGGAAAGACTCGTGACTGCACCTGGCGTGATACGTAAACTCTCTGCCAACGTAGAGGCATTTTGCGGACCATGTACTGCTAGACTTCGTAATATTGCCGCTTGTGAACCAGAAACGAGCCGATCCAAACGTTTTTGCCATTCAACAGAGACATTGCGCTGAAACGCTATATACAGTTCTTCAAATGTTGTTAAGTTGCTCATGTGTAAATCATTCACTCCTTTTTTTGGTCATGGATTTAATTATACCTACTAAATAGTTCACCCCCTATAATATTATACAAGTGTATAGGACATTACCTGCTTTTTACTAAAATATTTTTGATAAAATAATGAGGGCTTGGATTTTTAAAAGGAAAAATTATTTTGTGATGTTCAGTTTGGATCGGTGTGCTTGAAGTTAATGCGGTATTGTTTTATAATGAGGTATAGTCATTGCCAGATTACATGGAAGCGTGTTAGCTGCTCCCACCGTACTAGAAGAAATTCTAGCTCTTTGTTTGGACAAAGCGTAAGTGCTTTGTACCATATTCAAGGGGACGTTACGGATTCGACAGGGATGGTTCAAGCTTTGGTCGCGCGTCGGAGGTCTCGGCTCCGTCATCAACGGAAGTTATATAATAACTGGCAAACAACAAAACTTAGCTTTCGCAGCGTAAGCTCGTAAGCGCTCTGCCTATGCATCGCCCATGTGCATAACGTAGGGCCCAACTTTAGTGGGATACGGTCGGTGGTACCACCTGAGTCACCGACAAGAGATTTCCAGGTTAGCGTACAGGACGCCTGTTTGTCGGCATAATGCTACGTGAATCGCGAATAGGCAAACTACACGCGTAGAAGCCAAAGTATTGGAGTCTTTGGACGCGGGTTCGACTCCCGCCGTCTCCATAATACGATTTCATTGAATTTCAATGAGCGTCAAAACCCTTGTATATCAAGGGTTTTTTCTTTTACTCTATGTCATATGGTTTCATTGAATATCAATCAAACGTAGTCAAAAGCGTAGTCAAAACGTAGTCATCCAACTACATACCAATATAGTTAGCGAACTTCAATATCGCTTCTTCTTTCGCTTCCTTCGTAACGTGAGCGTAAATGTTCATTGTTGTTTGTATATCACTATGACCTAAACGATCTTGTACTTCTTTTAAGCTAACGCCCGCTTCAAATAGTAATGAACAATGTGTATGACGTAAACCGTGTGTTGTAATTGTACCTAGATTATATTTATTCTGAACGTGCACAATCCATTTACGGGTCTTGGTAGGCTGTAGATATTCATTGCATTCATTACTAAATACTAGCTGTTTTGGCTGCATCGTATTAAAGCCCAACATTAAATAATCTTGCTTCTGCTTTTTCTTCCACTCTTTTAAAATTGCCATTGTTTTGGGTTCCATTTTAATCATACGAGCAACACCTGTTTTTGTAGACTTTACATATAGGCGATTATCTTTTCCTCGTGATAAGGCTTTATTAATGCGTAGATCATTTGTTGTGAAGTTTAAGTCATCCCATGTAAGAGCTAATGCTTCACCTTTACGCATACCACTGTAGGCTAGTAAATGGAATAGGGCATACGCTTTGTAGTTACTTTCTTGCTCTAAGCATGACAAAAACTGAATAAGCTGTTCACGAGTGTAGAAGTTTTCTGCTTCTTCTTCATCCCCTACGATAGACTTTTTAGAAGCGGTGGGCATATCTACGTGTGTAAAAGGATTGGTTTGTATATAGCCACGTTTTATTGTAAAGTCTAATACCTTAGCAGCATATGCTTTTACCATTCTGAACTTCTTTAACTTTGCCGCCCATTCATCAATATGCTTTTGGCATATATCTACATTGATTTTTTCAATTTTATAAGTACCCATAGCAGGTAAAATGTGGTTTTTGAAAATACCTACTGTTTTCACAAATGTACTTTCCTCAACGGTCTTTTCATATTGAGCCACCCATAGATCGTATGCTTCTTGATAAGTTTCAGCACGTTCCTGTTTATACGTACCGTTCGCGACATCTAGTTTAATACGAGCTAATGCCAATTCCGCTTCCTTACGTGTTTTAAAACCGCGCTTCATCGTGCGCTTCTGCTTACCTGTTAGTTGATCAACACCTAAATAAGCAGGGAACTCGTATCGTAGCTCCCCATTTTTTAGCTTGTAGCTTTTGATTGGTGATACTTTTTTCTTTGTCATGATTGTCCCCTTACTCTTGTGAGGGCAAGATTTATAGAGGGAAAATGCTAAGTAAAATAATACGTAGCATTTATATTATAATATAAAAGCCATGACATGATAGTAACGTCATAGCTTTTTAAAAAAGTATTTAATTTCCCTACTTAGTTTTTAGAAACTATGTTGACGTAAAAAGGAATCTATCGTTGATTTTGAAACCCGCTTTATACCATCTATTTCAGCCACTTCTAACCCCATTACTCTAAATTTGATGAACGTGTTATAACTAACTCCAGCATAAGAAGCTCCCTCTTTTAAGCTCAACCATTCCTGTGGTTGATAGTCATTAATAGCTCGTTGTATCGTTGCTGAAATCATATTTTGTAAAGTATTTAACATTTCTAATTCCACTAAAAAATACCCCCACACTTGTTTTTTATTTAGATATCGAAATATGGTGGGGGATAGTTGCGATGGATTGTTTTAAGTAAAACCTTTCATGATTTTGTACACAATAAATGCCGAAAATTAACAATGGAAATTAACACTTTTTCTTCAAAGAATAGTGTACCTATTCTATTTATGGACTAATGTCTTAATAGTTCTGTAGTATTAGGTGTGAATGTTTGGTAATATATCCATGTATTTCATTTTAAGATAAAGAATATATGGAGGATATTATGAGTACGAATGTCAGATCACATAATCAAACTAATAAATTTGAAAAAAGCGGTAGTAATGTTTTTTGTCGAAAGTGTAAATCCAATCAGATCGTGGCAAATAGAAGAGGTTATAGCTTTGGTTTAATGTTTAAAGTGTTATTTTCACTGTTCGCAATAGGAATAATCTTCTCTATAATTAGTTCTTTAGTTTTTAACTTTATTGATCATAACCCTATTCTATTTTCTATCTTAATGGCACCAACCGCCATAGGAATATTTTTCTCATTACCCATATCATTACTGTGTGGTATTATCGGGAGAAATTCACTTGTGAATGGTTGTATGAACTGTGGTAATAAGTGGGTAGCAGGTAAAAAGTAAAATAATCACCTCATACACTTTAGAGAGGAAGATTGAGGAAACAATCATAGTGGTGACCGAAGGGAGCCACGTGGAGAATAACGACCGAAGGGAGTTATTCGAACACCAATTGACTATTAAACATTTTACTATCCTCCACTCGCTACGCTCGTTTCGAGGGGCTACGCTGCGCTTGCCCCTGTTATTTTATTTCTATCATTAACTTAGGTAGGAATGGTTATCAGTCTTTACAATTCTTTTATCAAAAAATAAAGAGCAAATTTGGTTCTGAAAATTGATTAAACCTCTGGTGCTATTGGGTTTAAGACCCTTTTTTATACTTTAAATAGGTTCGGTTTACACCGCATAAAACGTTTAATGTGTTCGGTTTACACCGTATAGTTGAAGTACAAAGGGACTTCAAAATCAGTCCCTAACTCTCTTACTTCTTCTGTTTGCTTCATTTTGGTGGGCTTCAAATTCTGCACAAACACCTTTAATTCTGCTATCACTTCCGTCACCTTGAATATGTATAAGGTGAGGATGGACACGATAAAGCACAACACCGCTACTATTTGAAGATATGAGTAAACCTTTCTTTCTTAGTTGTTTTACTAAGGCTGTAACATTGTCCACATTATAGTTTATAGCAGTAGCTAACTCATCACGGTTCATATGCTCTATTTTTGCAAAATCACCTTCATTTGGGTTATGAACGAGATAAAAGCTGTGATAGTGGCAGTAAGGAAGGATTTTGTAGAGAAACCCTAGTTCTTCTAGTGTTAAATCATCTACCATCCCACCTAGTTTAGCTTTATATAATTTAATAAAGTGCCTTTTTCCTTTACCTTTAGGATGTGTACCCATGACATGATATTTTTCATTCATATAGAAGTGCTTAGGACGACCTGCTTTTGGGGAATTAATCATGGATAAACTTTCTAGTTTTTTTACAATAGCTGATGTTTGGGTTCTACCTTTCCCTAATATCTGTTGAATGTCAGTCAGTGTTAAAGGTACTTTATTCTTCATTAAAAGCCCTCCATTACTCATTTTCATGTGGAGTAATAATTTTATCAGCGCTCCACATTGGGTAAGTGTTAGGTGTGGTGTAACCTCTTTAATGGGGTCTTGAAAACAACCTACATGAGGTTCATCTCTCCCTTTTTCAATAGCTTTTTCTCTTTGTTGTTGTTTTATCCACGCCTCTTGTTGTTTAAGGGTTCTATAGTAAGCTATATCCTCTTTTATCTCACCCGTTTTTTTGTCAAATGTAACTAGTTCCATATAAATTCCTCCTTCAAGTTTTAGCGTTAAATTTCCTATAAGTACAACTGAGTAATCGAAATGAACAGCTTATTAGTTGCTGCTTATGATCGGGAATATTTAGAAAACCGCTCCTTGCATGTTAATAAGGAGCGGCCAATATATTAACAGCAGGAAATTATTAAATTCCTATGCTGGGAGAACTTCAATAATATCCTCTTCTGTAGCCCCTCGTGCAAGTAAAAACTTGACCAAGCTGTCCTTATCTACGCTGTAACCATATCTTGTATTGCGTGATTGATAACCAATTTCGATTCTAGGGGCTCTGTCAAGTTGTCCACGTTGAATGTGACCTAATACAGCCTGCTCCGTAAAAGCTATGTTAAAGTGATTTAGTATCCTGCTTACTTTTTCTATGCTAATCATTACTCAATACCCCCAAGAACTAATTTTCGTAGGCTCTCTTTGCTAAAGTAAATCCTGTTATCTTGGTGCACCTTCTCTACATATGACGATGCGGTAAGTTCAAAGAGTCTTTGCGTTGTTATCCCGAGTACTTCTGCTGCTTGTTGAAAACTGTAGAGATTTTCAGTCTTTACTATCATCTGTATCACCGCCATTCCGTAACCAATTCATGACTAACTCTTTATTAAAGCGAACAGACTTACCTACCTTTACGCGTCCAGGGATTACTCCCTCGCGCAACATCTTGTACACAGTAGCTTCAGACAAATTGATAAGGCTAGATAGTTCCCTTACTGTTAAAAACTCCATTCTGTAAATCCTCCTAATTTGTAATATTTTCTCTGACATTGACATTATAAGAACTACTTCGCAATTAATAACACGAAAGAGAAAGAGACATGGGAATAGAATAGAAAAGGATAAAAAACAATAAAATACTTAGTTTTTGTGCGTACAAGGGTAGGATTTTTTAGGCAGGCTGAGGGAACAAAGGTATAGGTATCATCTACAAAAATGAAGGTATCTATCTATATTAGGATTAAAGGTTTAAGGGGCATACGTTTTATGATGACGCTTAGAAGGGCTTGTAAAAGGTCTTTTGAGTAGGTGGAATGGGTCGAGATAGAAGTGAAAACATCGTGTAGGGATTTGTCTAGGTTCTTATGTACATAGGGTTTTCTAACTTCCTTACATCTATCTATTTAGCTAATAGTGCTGAGGTGTAGCTGTGTGAGGTATAGCCCCCTCCATCTGTAGGGGATTGGTGGTTTCCAAATGTCCATTTATGGGGTGTCAGAACGCTGTGAGACGAAGTGACATAACGTTTTATGTATGGTTGCCTTGTTGGTTCTGTCTTGTAGCCTGTAAATAGGGTCATGTACTTGTATAACTGTACGTCTTAGGGTAATTTGAAAAAATTTCATATGGAGATCTTGACCGTTACGCCATCTAATACTTAGCTAAGTCAATCGTTAGGCATGGGGTAGGGTTTAATAATGAAGGCTGTTTTCGAAAAGGTTGTTGCTATTCAACTAACGGTGCAGGATAGTTAAACAAAAAGGTTGTATTATTATGGTAAAATTGATTAAAAGGGAGGGCTTTCAAAATGAATTTTTCTGGGGATACGGTAGGTATGGTGGGAGCGTTGTTTGCGTTAATACCTATTTTGTTAGTAGCTTTAGTATTAAGGTGGGTTAGAATCATTCGAGTGAATAGTGAAATTCAAATTGAACAAAACAAAGAAATAACTAAGAAAAATTAAGTGAAACGAAAAGCGATACATAGATGGCTGATTGCAGATGAAGTGCAGTTGTGATTATTGCGAAGATGAGAGAGTAAATAAATCAGATATATTATATTTGGCATTGAATGATTTTCTAGATAGGTATAGTAAGAGAAATATATGATTTAAAAAGGAGATAAATATTATGAAGTATTGTATCTATTTAAAAAAAAGCGAACCAGAAGTTTCTTTTTCTTCAGAGGAACATATATTTCCTGCTGGAATAGGAGGAATTAAAAAACTTCCTAGCGAGTACGTAAGCGATGATTGTAATAATGATTTTTCTTCTATAGAGCTAGGTTTTATGCGAAATTCACTTATATCGTTGCCTCGTCAATTTTTCGGTCCTGGAAAACGAGGGAAGTTAGCCTCAAGGTATGCAACGAAATCTAGTATATCAATTGTGAGTAACGTCGATGACCCAAATGAAATTGAATTAGGATACATTAGTTTAGGGAAACCCTACAGTATTTCTCAAATAAAGGTTAATATCAACGGAACTGCTAAATTTATTTCGAGTTCTATTGATGATGCAACTAAACAAATAAGTGATTTTAGTAGCAATCTAACGAAGTTTGCAAACAAATATATACTTATTAAAGAGGAAAAGTTCGCCGATGATGAGTTTACACTCGGCTTTCATGAGGGGAATTGGTATTTAGGCTTGAGTAATGAAGAAAACCAATCACAAGTAAGTAATTTTATTCAAAAAATTATAGATCAAAAATCTTTTGAGAATAAAACTCCAAGTGTGGGAACTATGCAACCAAAAGTAAAATTATCTATGCAGGTAGATGAGGGATATTTTAGAATATGTGCAAAAATTATTTTTAATTATATAGCATCTATTCAAGGACAGGATTTTGCACTTAAAAAATGTTTTGATCCTTTACGTAATTGGATTGTAAAGGGAGGGGAAAATCATTTTGCTGAGTTATTGAGCGGTCAGGCTTTGTTTAAGGGAATTTCTTTTCCTCCGCAAGCACATAAACTGATAATTACAAAGGTAGATTCTTCGCTAATTGGTTATATCAGCTTTTATGGAGATAGTTTTTCCACTATAGTATATTTGTGTGATGATTTTACTGATCCGTTTGAAATAGAGGGTTTTATCTGTGATTGGGAAAACCGAAGAGAGTTCAGATTATTAGAATACATAAATACTTTGCATGAAAGATAGGTGGAATCTCCCTTTTTATATACTAATTTATAATATAGTGAATAAATAGTAAAAATATTCTTGATAATTTATTCATCACTAGTCTAAGCTTCATTTTTCTTGTTCAACTAACGGGGGGGCTTTAGTTGAAGAAGATAGACAAACCAGAAGCACCAATCTTTGAGAAAAAAGCCATAATGAAAAAAAGAGGGGGATAATCCCCTGCCCCTTTTATCTAACAAAACTAGTCTATTCATTTTCACCTTGTTTAATCCAATCTATAAACAGTGGATAATAGTCAACTTCTTCATTCTCAAAATCAAACATATCATTAGTTGATATTTCATAAATTTTTAAGAACTCTTTTAAGTCATACTCTGATATTCTCACTAGAGTCTCCAATTTATAAGCCTTTATGACATCCATAAAAATCCATAAATAGATAGTGTCGGGTTGAATACCGAAAATTTCCGATACCTCTTTTACGCTATAAAATTTCCCAAAAGTCTTCATTTCATTCTACCTACCTTTCAAAATGATTTGGTCATCTGCTTTTTCACCATAGTTGTCGCTTTATCTATCTAGTTAGTTGCGATGAAAAGAAGGAAAATGAAAGGAATAGCGTTCTAAAATATACTGGGTATCAATGTTCCTGTCTACAGGGATATACACTAGAATATACAGGTCATCCAGTTACATTCACACACCATGAAGCGAGATATGGATCGAGACGTTTAGTAAAATGGTTGTTATGCTAGCCCGATAATTCCTAATATAGTAGAATCATTATTAATTTTAATGCTTATACAAAGAATATCGATTTAGTGGAAACTGCTTAATCTCATCAAAAAGCTGCAGATGCACTATAGGTAGTAATTAGAGAGGATTATGTGTCATTATTAACTGATTTTGAAATTTTAGAAAAGGAAGATATAATGGCACGAAGGGACGAGCTACAAAATAGAAAAGCAGAAGTATATGCTCAATCATCTAGAACAGATGGGGAAAGTTATATGGGTGCACAAAAAGCATTAAAATTTGAAGAAGAACAGTAGCTACTAATTGTTTAGCAACTGCTGTTCTAAGTGTTTATTTTTTAGTTTCTTTTTAGTTTCTCTAATTGAATCTGCAATTTAGCTGTGTTTACAGCGTCATAATTTTGAGCCCAGAGAGTTGCACTTTTTCCAGCACTTTGTGGGTTATTACCTAGTTGTCTTGACATTTCAATTGTATTGTTAACTAATTTAGTTTTGATATTCTTCCAAACTTCAATAGGATCTACTTCCCATTCGAGTTTATCGTTAGATTCTATAATTAAAGCACGGAATGAAGCGATAATCGGGAAAATTAGACCTTGAGAAATTTGGTGAAGTGTTTCATTTTCCATAAATTTAGTTGTAGTACCATTTTCTTTTCTATCTACACCTTTTACACTTCCAAATCGCCCTGAGGTATTCATTTCAAGATAAGCTGCGGGCATATCTTTTTCAATCTTGTCATATAGTTCTACGATTTTTGGTAGCAAAGGAGCTATTAATTTATAAGGATTATCGACTTTATCATAATCGTTTAAATAATCTTTTAAAACTTGAGCTTTGCCACTATATGCAGAAATAGGTTGTAGATTTGAATCACTAGGATATTTGTAAATATTAAAGCAGAACATTAATCGAACGAAATCTTCTGAATCTAATCGTTTGTCTGTTTCATTTTCTCTGTAGGAAATCTCATTAGCATACGGTTGATCTTTTAAAACTTCTTTAACAAAAGCAAATTTTTCGGCTAATTCAGCAATTGCTTTATCAGAAACTTGTGCACTTGTGTTTCGAGCGCTTGCGAGTTCATCGATATTTCTAACTGAGGTCATAACTTCTAGATGAACATATTGTTTAATATTCTCTTGAATTTTTCCACGGTGCTTTAGTATTGCATTATATGTGTGACCACCATCTAATACGCCGTATAAAGTTTTAGAAACTTCATCGTCTTCTCCAAGATTTAATGTGACTTTTCTATTAAGAGTATCGATCTTAATATCTTTAGCTGCTATTAAAATGCCGCGATTGTTTACAAAGAATGATTCATCGCTAGAAGTGATAGCATTAGCAATTTTTTTGTATACTTTTGTTTTATCGTTTACGTCGCGTGGATTCACATCTGTTGGTAGTCCTTTAGGAATTTCTTTGAGATCAACCCAAAAATGGTAAACCGTCCGTTTATCATCTTGATACGGACTTTCCATAGAAACATTTTTTTTGTACGTGAAAACTGTATTTACTTTGCTCATAACAGCACTTCCTTTTTTTTTATTTTTAAAGCTATCTCCACTTTATTACATAAATTTGGTAATGAACATGAACCGGGGGTTCCTATTTTGACGAAAAGAAAAAATATTTATGCAGACGACCGGATAATTAGAATGGGAGAACGTTTAAGGGAATTAAGAAAATCCCAAAAATTAACCATACCCCAACTAGCCGAACAAATAGGATTGTCTGATAGAATGGTAAGTAATTATGAAAGAGGGGAAAATGCCATTTCTTTAGAGTTTATAATCAAAGTCTATGAATCAGGGGTATTTGAAGATCGAAGTTTGGAAGAACTACTTCGATTTTTCGTAGTAGAAATTTATACATAGATGTAATAGTTGGTGAATTACTTTTATTTTTCATAAATTTTTAGTAACTCATAGTCCTTAAACAAAGTCATACGTTTAAAATAATTGTACGCCTTGGAAAATTTAAAAAAGTTTCATACGGAGCTTATGAACGATACATAACCTAATACTTAGTTATTCGAATCGCTAGGCACCCAATGGGGTAATAATGACCTTTTATAGGGGTGAAATAAAAAAGAGTGCTTCCTATTTATTACCCCTTGCAATTTAGGTTGGTACATTCGTCTTTAGCTTGGTGTCTGTGGAATGTACTCTACACTTCATGGGTGTTAAAATCATGATTAAATTGATAACAAAAAATATAAAACCTTGCCCTCACAAAATGTTTTTTATTAAACGTAGTCAAATACGTAGTCAAACATTTTCAATGACATCTATAAACCATTGAAAACACTGGTATTACAGCCTTTAATGGCGCGGTTGGTTCGACTCCCGCCGTCTCCATACAAAATTGGCTACAAACGTAGTCATATCAACGGTTTTAGAAGCTAGGGATATTGAACGGGAGCTGAACTCTTGTTGAATATCCCTTTTTTCATACCTACATATTTTTACGATAATTTGGCTCTTAGACCTTCTAATTCAAACTATGTATTGGGAGGTTTTTTGTATGTCTAAAGGACGTAAACATGGCATATTTGCCGTTAGTGGTGATGTAGTAGTTATGCCTACGAAAAAGAAAGAGGAAAGAAAAGATGTATTAACACTAGAAGCGGCTCTTAATACAGTATTTCAGCAAATGCGAATAGCAGGGAATAGACCACGTACTATTGATAGCAATGCGTACATCGTGGAACAGTTTGCTTCTGTATGTAGTATCGAGTATATAGAGGACATTAACCTAGATAAGCTCTATCACTATTTAGATGTTTTAGAGGTTACCCCCGCTACAAAATTAATCCGCTTAAAGTCGATTAAAGCTGTTCTAGGTAAGTTCTATAACAATGGATGGATTAAAGACCGCTTCTGGAGCAATATCCAATCATCCACATATAAACTTGAACGGAAATGTGGTGAACGATTTGACGCCTGTTAATCAGAAGCAAGAAGAACAAAACGAACGTATCATTCGATTACTTGAGGAGCAATTAGCTCAGTCGAATCGACAAATAGAAGCGTTGACGGAACAAGTTCGTCAATTAACAAAAGCCTTATATGGCTCTAAATCAGAGAAATCCAAGTATCAAGTACCAGACGGACAAGGCTCCTTATTTGAAGACGATCCGTCTTTTAG
>JAVWKG010000017.1:0-33970 GCA_036638655.1 Lysinibacillus sp.
AGGAGTCGCCACCTTTCGTTCCATGTGCTTACATTTTGTAGATTTCTTTTAAGTCAAGTACATGCTTTGACAATGACCCATTAAAAATAACCTTTTTCTTTCAAACTTATAAATTGATGATCACCGATGATAACGTGATCGATTAAATCGATGCCCATAATATAACCTGCTTCTTGAATACGCTTGGTCACTTCAATATCCTCCGGGCTCGGTGTCGGAATTCCCGACGGATGATTATGTGCACAAATAATGGATGCAGCTGAACGTTTCACAGCTTCTCGAAAAATTTCCCTCGGATGTACGATTGAAGCATTAAGACTCCCTATAAAAATTGTTTGCCTATGAATAATTTGATTTTTCACATTCAAAAACAAAACAACGAAATGTTCTTGCGTGAGCGAAGTCATATCAGGCATTAAATAAGTGGCTGCATCCTGCGGCGAGCGGATCGTAAATTTTTCATCCACTTGCTTTTGTGCCAATCTTCTTCCAAGCTCGACAGCCGCAAGTAGTTGAATCGCCTTCGCTTCCCCAATCCCTTTAATTGCTGTCATTTCTTCAATCGTTGCATGCTTCAACCGGTGAATTTGCTCAAAATAACTGAGCACACGATTTGCTAGTAATAATACAGACTCTTCCTTCGTGCCTGTTCTAAGTAAAATTGCAATAAGCTCCTGATTAGATAAACTCACTGCACCTTGACGCATTAACCTTTCACGTGGACGATCTGCAATATGTACGTCACGTATCATCATCGTTTGTAAAACATCTGTAGGCAAAAGCCTCACTCCTTCGCAAATTGGATTAGCTGGAGAGTAACCAATTGCTCGAACAGTGTTGCAATTGGTAACCCAACAACATTGTTGTAATCTCCTTCAATTTGCTCAACAAATAATGCCCCGGCTGTTTGAATGCCGTAACCGCCAGCTTTATCAAAAGGGTCTCCAGAAGCAACATACGCTTCCATTAACTCCTTCGATATTGCTCGAAAAACGACCTTAGTTTCTTCAATAAAAGTCGTTTCTCGTCCACTCGGCTCTATAATTGCAACAGCAGTCATGACCGCATGACTTGTACCCGATAATCGCGATAAATGTGAAACCGCTTCTTCACGTGTTTTAGGCTTATGCAAAAGCGCCTCTTCAAAAACGACAATTGTATCTGCCCCAATTACTGTCGCACCTAAAGTTTTTTTCGCCACATCACGTGTTTTAAGTAGTGCCACTTCCTTCACATATTCTCGCATCGTCGTTGCTTGCACACTCGTTTCCTCAACATCACTCGTTACAATTTCAAAAGGAAGCTGTAAAGTTGCTAGAAGTTCCTTACGTCTTGGTGATGCCGATGCTAAAACAAAAGATGCATTTGTTTGAAACATCATGTTTACATCCCTCCCTTACTTCATATCATAAAGGAAAAATGCCGTTTTGAAAATTTTCTTAAAACCTAGATAACTCATATTTCAAGCACTTTCTCTATTCAAAATTGATTTTTAAACAGTCGTTTTTCGTCTTATAATGAGCCAATATATGCAATCGAACAATAGACTCATCGCTTGAAATCGTTGATGCTGCAGCTCCAATTGATTGCCAATCAGTCGGTAATGTCATATCTTTTTTCGTACCCTTAAAATTAAATTTTGACGCCTTTTTATCCGAGAGTGCAGTTGGTAGCTCCGCAAGTGTCGCTTCTGAGCATCCCTTACCGGCCAATGTAAATTCTTTTTTGAATGTTTTAGGGTCTTCTAAAAACTTCAACTCGCCCTCTTCAGCCGTCACGCTTGACCACACATAAAATTTCCCATCCGACTCCACAACGGCACTTTCCTTCAAACTCGGCTGTGAAGCTAAAAAGACATTCGCACTTTCTAAATTCGAAAATACCCCCGCTTGGCTTGCATAAAGCCTTGCTGCCGATCCAGTATCCTCAGTTGTCGTTACCGGTTTTGTTTTTTCTTCTGTTCGAGGTTCATCATCCGTGAGTTTTAGTCCTAGCTGTAGCAATCCTAAAAATGCTAATACACCAAATAGCCCAACCACTCCACCAATTACAACTGCACGCATGACATGTTTTTTCAATCCATTATTAGATAGTTTCATAGTATGTCCATCCCCCTACTATATCAACGTATCAAAAAGAACATAAAAAAAGACGTGACTTCTGTCATCACGTCAAAAAAATTTCTCGCTATTTTTTTACATTTTTTTCACTTTTCATAGCTTGCTACACGATTTCGTCCATTTCGCTTAGCACCAATGTACAAAGCTCTGTCAGCATTACGAAGTAAGTCTGTCACCTGCTCACCGTCCTCAGGTGCAGTGGACACACCAATACTCACTGTTATATACACTGAGATTTCACTTCGTACTTCATCAAGTTCAGCCACAACATCAAATTGTTGCTTCTCTATGATCTCGCGCAATCGTTCCGCGATCTTCAACGTATCCTCTTTACTTACGTTCGGTAATAAAATAACAAACTCTTCCCCGCCATAACGAGCTAAAATTAAATCCTCTCTAACATTCGCCCGTAAAATCGCTGCAAACTTTTGTAAAATTATATTGCCACTCTCATGACCATAAGTATCATTTATATTTTTAAAATGATCGATATCCATCATGATTAACGAAACAGAAGAATATTGGCTTGAATTCAGCCGCTCTTCAAAAATCGCCATTTGCTTGTCGAAATAGCGGTAATTATGCAATTCTGTCAGCATACATTGTTCACTTTTTTCAATCGTTTCTTCCATAATTCGAATTTTTTCAAGCGCCACAGCTAGATAAGAACATAGTAAGTCCACAATCCATACTTGAGATGCATGAAAAGCGGATTTACTAGCAGAAACCATTATTAAAACCCCTTTAATTTCATTGTTCCGCTGAATCGGTGTAATCATTACCGATTCACTTTCATCTTCTAAAAAAAGCAGGTCATCAAAGGTCCAGTCATTCCGCTTTTGAAATAATACATGTTCTTTTTTAACAAATGCTTGCCCAAACACACTCGCCTCAATTCGTCCCTGTTCAAATTCGCTAAAAATGCCCGCCTTATCATCTGTTCCTTTCAAATAGCGATACCCATCACAATCATTATCAATTAAATATGCTTTTGAACCAGGCACCATTTCCGTTATCCTATTAATAAATAGTTCTAGCACATATTCTCTAGATAAATTTTCAGACAGCTCATGCCCTATTTGCACAGCTTGTTTTAAGTTGTGATTTACTTTGCCGCTATAATCATATTTCTGCATAATGTATGTCATAAATATAAATGGAGTGATTAGTAAAAAACACGCCACAAAGCCAATGGAACTCGTTAAAAAATAGAGTGCAGTACCAAATGGAAATGCTAAAATAACTGTCATTACCTCTAACACTAAATAATTTTTCCTCACAATATCAGTCCGTCTATCATACATTTTATAAGCTAAATCTAGTAAAGCTGCCACAAAAACAAACACTAATTGATGTAGTGTCGCAAATAGAATGACATGATAAACATCTGCTGAATTAATTTCCCCTCCAAGTACTAGAAATACAGTACCACTAACAAGTGCTGCCACAAAAAACTTGATAGAATAGTAAATATATTCGTGATAGTTTACATTCGCCTTATTTACACGCAAAAAGAAAAAAACTAATGCCACTTGGAAAAATACTATTTCAACAAATAAGCCAAATTGCAAAAACACTGCCAAACTAACCCATTGAATTAAAAATATTGGTCTACCAAGAATCATTAACGGAAAAAACGACACAACACATGCCATTAGTAAAAACGACACAAGCAGACTTATTTCAATCGGTTCAGGCGAGTAATTTCTATATACAAAAAACAGACCAAATGACATAAACAATATCCAAAAAATCCCTATAGATAACTGACTTTTCATTGGACTGTCCTCAAATCCCCTCTAAATAACATTACTAAATTACTATATACAAACTATAATAGCAATTTTCATTTAGTAAGTCACTACCACTCGCTATTTTTGGTAGTTTCTAATTAAGTCCAACCTTATTTTCGCTAACAAATACAATGAACCCGTGATTATTATCCTGTTATCAACTTTTAATCGTTTAGTCAAGAAGGGTATATAGTCCTTTAAAACATGTGCATCAGAGGCATTTGATTGTGCTAACATTTCCTCAGCCGGCATTGCTCGCGTATTTTGCACATCAACGAAATAAAATGAATCAGCTATTTCTTCAAACGATCGGAGAACTTCTTTCACACCTTTATCCGCCAACATACCTACGACAAATGTAATGCTTTCTTGTGGGAATTGTTCCTTAATCGTTAATACTAATTTCTCAGCACTTGCTGGATTGTGAGCCCCATCGAAAATAATAGAAGGTAGCACTTCCTCAAAACGCCCTGGTATTACAGCCGTCTCTACAGCTATTTTGATAAAGTCTAGTGAAATTGGCTTGCCCAATTCCGTTGCAACTTCAAAAAACGCCGTTATAGCGAGTGCCATATTATGCGCTTGATGCCACCCCTTCATAGATCTATTAATATTTTCAATAGACAAGCCATTTTCTTCATTCGTATATTTTTCACCTGAAGTGGCTTGCTCCACATAAAACTGATCGCCAAGTGCAAGTACTGGTGCTTTTTTCGCTTTCGCCTCTTGGAGAACAACGTGCTTCGCTTCATCTGGCAATTCTCCAATAATTACTGGACGACTATCTTTAATAATCCCCGCTTTATGGTGAGCAATACTTGCTAATGTATCACCTAAAAAACGCGTATGCTCGAGGGCAATGCTTGGAATGATTGAAACAATCGGGTGCACTACATTCGTACTATCCAATAATCCCCCCATGCCCGCTTCTAGCAGCACTACTTCTACATTTTTTCGTTGGAACTGCATAAAGGCTGCTACAGTTAACAATTCAAAATCCGTTAATTTCGCACTGAGGCCCGCCTCTCGCATCTGTTTGAAAACGCTATCCATATCATCTGCTGATATCGGCTCACCCGCTACTTGAATTTGGTCATGCACATCCAAAATACAAGGTGACATGAACTTCCCTACGCGTATACCGTGCTCCGTAGCAATCGCTTCTAAAAATGTCAGCGTTGACCCTTTCCCATTCGTCCCCGCTAAATGCACGACGTTCAAATGTTGCTGCGGATTACCAACAAGCGCAAGTGCCGATTCAATCGCTTCAAGCCCAGGCTTAATAACTGTTTCACTCACCACTTGCCACTTTTCTTTATAATGCTCTAGATAAGGGATCATTTGTTCATCTCCATCCATTCATGCAACACTTTACGCGCTTCCGCTATAAAATATAGCGATCCTGTAATGACTAAAATATCGTCTACCTCTTTCTGCTGCCATTCTGCCTCAATCACACCACGCCAATCTTTACTCCATGCTTTTTTCGAATGCTTCGATAATGCTGCTAATTTTTCTGCCGGCATTGCATTTGGCAATTCTATTTGTGTAAATGCCATACTTGCAGCTACTTCATCCATTAAAGTAATACTATTTGCATGATCCTTGTCTGCTAGTGCTGCATAAACAAAATGATAGCGGCTATTTGGATATACCGCCTGTAAAGTGGCGATTAAAGCTTGTGTGCCTTCTGAATTATGAGCCCCGTCAAGCACAATACGATGTGACAAGCGTTCAAATCGCCCTGCCCACTGTGCTGTAGCAAGTGCGTGATGCAGTACTTCATCGGAAATAAATAATGAGCCTTCTTCACGCAATAATAGCGCTGCCGTTATAGCTAAGCTCGCATTCGCCACTTGATGTGCACCAGCCATCGCTAGTCCTACTCCTTCAAAAGTCTGTTTCCCTTTTAGATAATCGAATACTTGTGTAGAGGCGGATTGTTTGATATTTGTTGCATTGAAACCTTCGCCAACAATAGAACAAGGAGCATTATGTTTTTTCGCTTGTTCGCGAATGACATGCAACGCCTCCTTGTTTTTTACACCCACAATTACTGGTACACCAGCTTTTATAATGCCCGCTTTTTCAGATGCAATTTTCGCATATGTATCACCAAGAATTGCTGTATGCTCTAATGAAATCGTCGTAATAATCGACAGTAACGGTGTAATCACATTTGTCGAATCGAATCGACCACCAAGTCCAGTTTCCATTAAAGCAACATCTACTTGCTCCTCAGCAAAGTACATGAAACTAATGAGTGTTACGACTTCAAAGAAGCTTGGAAAATCACCATTATGATGTTCTTTGATAACAGATGCAATGACATTCGCGTATCGCAAAAATTGCTCATTCGAAATTTGCACACCATTAATCGTCATTCGCTCATTGACACGCTCTAGGTGAGGTGATGTAAAAGCACCTACACGGTAACCAGCTCGCTCTAACATCTCACGTAACACATTCAATGTTGAGCCTTTACCATTTGACCCTGCCAAGTGAATCGTTTTTATTTTTTCATGTGGATTACCCACTTGCGCTAATATTTCACGCATCGTAACTAGTGGCTCACGTTTATGATCTACTGCCTTTAAATTAAATATAAAATTTGTACATTCTTCAATCGTTTTAAACAAACTAAGCAACTCCCTCTACAAACAATATCTTCATTCTAGTACAAAACGGTGTATAGTTCACTGATTGAGGGTAGGATTCTTTGAATGAATTGTGTGTTATCGACCCTTTTCGGACTTTTATCGACCTAAATAATCAGCTTATCGACCTTTTCCTAACATTTATCACCCTCATTTACGATCCTATCGACCCAAACGACTTTATAAGCAAAAACAGCGAACGACTGTAAAAGTCATCCGCTGCCCTTTGTTGCTAATCATTACATAGCTTTTAATTCTTCTAAGCGTTTTAACACTACTGCATGTTTACTTTCGTAGTCGGCTAACTTTTCACGTTCAGCAACTACTAGCGCTTCTGGTGCTTTTGATACGAATTTTTCATTCGAAAGTTTTCCGGAAACAAGCTTCACTTCTTTCGCCCACTTCTCTAATTCTTTTTCTAGACGTGTCATTTCTTCTTCTAGGTTTATTAAACCTACTAATGGCAAGAACAGTTCTGCACCTGTCACAACAGCAGTCATCGATTGACCTGGTGCTTCTAAGCCTTCACCAATTGTAAGCGATTCTGGATTACAGAACTTTTCTAAGTATGCTTGATTTGCTTCCAGCACAGCTACTGTCGCAGCATCTTTTGCCGAAATAAATAAAGGTACTTTTTTGCTCATTGGCGTATTTACTTCTGCACGAATATTACGCACTGAACGTATAATATCCATAAGCAGTTTCATATTGTCGGCTTCTTCCGCAAAGTGCAAGTCTGCACGAACAGTTGGCCATTTCGCAACTGTAATCGATTCACCTTCATGCGGTAAGTGTTGCCAAATTTCTTCCGTGATAAATGGCATGAATGGGTGTAGTAAACGCATAGTTTGGTCTAACACGTACGCTAAAATAGAACGTGTTGTTTTCTTCGCCGCCTCATCGTCACCATTCATCGGCAATTTCGCCATTTCGATATACCAAGAACAGAAATCATCCCAAATGAAGTTATATAGCTCACGACCGACTTCACCAAATTCATAGCGCTCAGCTAATGAAGTTACACGTTCAATTGTTTCATTTAGACGAGTAAGAATCCATTTATCTGCTACTGATTTTTCACCAGTTAAGTCGATCTCCTCATATGTCATACCATCCATGTTCATCAAAGCAAAACGAGAGGCATTCCAAATTTTATTGGCAAAATTCCAAGTAGATTCCACTTTTTCAGTTGTGTATCGTAAATCTTGACCTGGAGATGAACCCGTTGCTAAGAAGTAACGCAGTGAATCCGCACCATATTTTTCGATAACATCCATTGGATCCACACCGTTACCAAGTGATTTACTCATTTTACGACCTTCACCATCACGTACTAAACCATGGATTAATACATCTTTAAATGGACGTTCGCCTGTAAATTCAATACCTTGGAAAATCATGCGAGATACCCAGAAGAAAATAATATCATAGCCTGTTACAAGCGCACTTGTTGGGTAATAACGTTTGAATTCTTCATTTGCTTCATCTGGCCAGCCCATTGTTGAAAATGGCCATAATGCTGATGAGAACCAAGTATCAAGTACATCTTCATCTTGTGTCCAGTTTTCAGCGTCAGTTGGCGCTTCTTTCCCAACGTAAACCTCACCTGTTTCATTGTGATACCAAGCTGGGATTTGGTGACCCCACCATAATTGTCGAGAAATACACCAATCACGAATATTTTCCATCCAACGAGCATTCGTGTTTTCAAAACGAGCTGGTACGAAATTCACTTTACCTTCTTCATCCTTTTGAAGCTCAAGAGAAGCATCTGCAAGTGGCTGCATTTTAACGAACCACTGGGCAGAAAGATAAGGCTCAACAACTGCATCTGTACGCTCAGAGTGGCCTACCGAGTGCATATGCTCTTCAATTTTGAATAATACGCCCGCTTCTTGTAAGTCAGCTACAATTTGCTTACGGCACTCAAAACGATCCATACCATTATACTTACCAGCAAGTTCATTCATTGTACCGTCTTCGTGCATGACTAAAATACGCTCTAAATTATGACGATTACCGACTTCAAAGTCATTTGGGTCATGTGCTGGTGTCATTTTTACAACACCCGTACCAAATTCCATATCTACATAATCATCTGCAACAATTGGAATTTCACGGCCTACGATTGGTAAAATAACTGTTTTACCGATTAAGTGTTGATAGCGTTCATCATTCGGGTGAACAGCCACACCTGAGTCACCTAGCATTGTTTCCGGGCGAGTTGTCGCTACTTCCATAAACCCTGAGCCATCCGCTAACGGGTACTTCATATGGTAAAACGCACCTTGTACATCTTTGTGGATTACTTCAATATCCGATAATGCTGTTTTCGCCGCAGGGTCCCAGTTAATAATACGTTCCCCTCGGTAAATTAAACCTTTTTCATATAATTTCACGAACACTGTTTTAACAGCATCTGAAAGACCTTCATCTAAAGTAAAACGCTCACGTGTGTAATCAAGTCCAAGACCTAATTTCGCCCATTGCTCACGAATATGACCAGCATACTCTTCTTTCCATTCCCAAGTTTTTTCAAGGAATTTTTCACGCCCTAAATCATAACGTGTAATATTATCCTCACGCAGTTTCGCTTCCACTTTTGCTTGTGTTGCAATACCTGCATGGTCCATACCTGGTAACCAAAGCGCATCAAAACCTTGCATACGCTTCATACGTATAAGTATATCTTGTAAAGTCGTATCCCAAGCGTGCCCTAAGTGTAATTTACCAGTTACGTTCGGTGGTGGAATTACGATTGAATATGGCTCTTTGCCACTGTTCGGCTGTGCCTCGAAAAATTTACCTTGTTGCCACCATTCATATCGTCCTGTCTCAATCGACTGTGGATCGTACTTTGTAGGCATTGAAATGTTCTGTTCTGTCATACGACTTCCTCCTCTTGTATGTTTGCTTTAATTTTTGGCAAATAAAAAAACTCCTAGCGTCACTAAAAGGACGAAGGAGTTTAAGTTCGCGGTACCACCTTTATTCCAGTTAGGCTTTGAAAAGCATGCGCAATATCAACGCTTACTTTAACCTCTCTGGCTCTCAAATACGATAACGGCTTTTAACCGGCAATTAGCTACTACTATTTCACTAAAGCTGCTCTAGGGCTACCTTCAATTGCGCACAAGTAGAAACGTTTCAGCTACTGTTTCCTCTCTCATAAATGCACGGACAATTTACTCTTCCCTTTCACTGCATCACTTATTTAACTTCTCATATTGTATACCAATTTCGTGTGATTTTACAAGTGATTTACCGATTTTCGCAGCTATTCATTATTCATTTCACTAAGAAAGGAGTGCCAAAAACTATGAAACGTCGAAAATACAATCCTTGGTTATTGCCCCCATGGTTACGAAAAACTAGATTTTATTGCAAAACGATCATTATACCTATTTGTGTGTTTCAATTTACAAGGGTCATTTTCATCCCAACTACTGGGGACTTTTTGTTTTTACTACTGTTACTATTATTGCTTTATTTATTATTAAACGACATTATTTGAAGCACGCACTTGGAGCAACGTATAATTTTCTTTTAAATCCCAAATCATCGGAATATCATCGTCAATTTCAATAGCTACTTCCTGCACATGATTGAAATTACTACTTTGCATGTTAATCATTCGATGGGATGACGATTCAAATTCAATTGCAATAGCTCTTTTCTCTTCAACTGGCGCAGCTACAGCAACCCTCTGTTCGTCTTCTACATGCGTAACAGCGGGTTCTTTTTTTGCATGTACCACTTCCGGTTGCTGATACATACTGCAAATTTCCCACTGCAAGCGACATTCATTATTATTTAATGATGTTTGTACACCCTTGACGAATAAATCATCGACGGCTGCATCCTTAGGCAAATCCACATGCAATGGCACTGCATATTCAAAATAGCCTGTATCCCCCTGAATATCCAGCGCATCAATCACAATACTGTTCGCCGCGTCATTTCGCTCCAACGGCTCCTTAAAATCAAAGCGAACATGTGCTGTAATATGATAAATACCAATTAATCGTAAAGAATCATCCAACTGTTTTGACTGCCATTGCGGCTTAATTTGCACTGACGCGATCTCCGTTGGACTGCCATACTCCGGAAAACTAAATGTCTCATCCATTTCCCAAGTTATTTTTTCTATAGTAATCCCTCCCGTGTACAATCATATGCTTGGGCGCATAGAAGTATACGAGCTTTTACTATGCACGGGGCAATCTTCAGAAGACGGGTTGGAATGTCAAAAGGAGTGGCAAATTTGAAATATGAGATGGCGTGCACGCATAAGCAGAGAAAAATACGGATTAAGTCGCGTAGAGTGCAATGGTACAACCCATCCGCATGCTTAGACATCATAAACAAATTAAGCAACTCCCTTTGCTAACAATATTTTCATTCTAAAACAAAACTGTGTATAGTTCACTGTTTGAAGGTAGATTTTTTTGAATGAACGGTGCGTTATCGACCTTTTTCAAACTCTTATCGACCCAAACTACTTTATAAGAAAAAACGCATTCGCACTCCCCACTTTCGCCTGAGGGAGCAGACAGCGACATCAGGCGAAAGTTATACTGTTCTTTTTAAAAAGTTGCACATAAGGCTAAGCTACAAGTTTTAAATGGAAGATTTTTATCCTGTTCGAATCGAAGTTTATCGCGCAGGAAATTACTTTTATCATGCACAAAACACGTTTTATCCACATCCAGGTCTCATATTACACATTTGACACACTTTTCGACAACACCAACTAGAGCAGACCGCGATATCACTATAAAGTTATACTTTCTTATCTTTCAAAAAAAATACGCCCTCATAAATGAAGGCGCACAATTTCATTATACATTCACCGGATGAAGGGCTTTAATTTTATTGGCAACTCGATCTGTTAACATTTGTGTTGCTTTTGGTACAATCGGCTTGAAAATCGGGTTCAATACTGGACCTGCTAAACCACCAGCAGTCACTTCCAAGAAGCCTGTCATGCGAGTAGTTGTAGCATCAATACTTTCAGCTAAAAAATAGCCATTTCCTGTGAAATTATCAGAAATACCTTTTAATTTAAATGTTACTTTTGAAGGCTCAATCCATTCTAAAATGTCGATTTCGACTTCAACTGTTTTTTTCAAAACACCAACGTTTCCTTTAAATACCCATGTTGATTGTTTGTCATTGATCATTGTATGTGCATTATAACCTGGAACAAGTTTTGCCCACTTCTCCATATCACTTACAAATTCCCATACATTTTCGATTGCCACCGGTACTTCTACAACATGTGTGCCTGTCGCCATTTAAAAATCACTACTTTCCATTAAGATTAGCTTAATTATAAACGATTATCGCTATAAATAGGCTATGCGAAAAGATGTATTTATTATGCAAAAAGAGCCATCTAATAAGATGACTCTAAGCAATTTAGCGTGCTAACTGTGCAAATACTTTATGGAATGCTGCTACTGTTTTAGCAATATGCTCTTCCGTATGTGCTGTCGAGATGAACATGCCTTCAAATTGTGATGGTGGTAAGAAGATACCTTCTTCAGCCATTAATTTGAAGTATTCAGCAAACAGTTGTAAATCTGACGTTTTTGCTGTAGCAAAGTCAATGACATTCTCATTTGTAAAGAAGAAACCAATCATCGAACCTGCACGATTAACTGTATGTGGAATATTGAATTTAGTTGCCGCTTCACGGAAACCGGTTTCTAATTGATCTCCTAGTTTTTTGAAGTAATCATAAGACCCTGCATCTAAACGCGATAACGTTTCATAACCAGCAGTCATAGCAAGTGGATTGCCTGACAATGTACCTGCTTGATAAATAGGGCCCGCTGGTGCAACTTGCTCCATAATTTCCATTTTACCAGCATAAGCACCTACTGGAAGTCCCCCACCGATTACTTTCCCTAAGCAAGTCATATCGGGTGCGATACCAAAATACTCTTGTGCACAGCCATAATCTACGCGGAAGCCTGTCATTACTTCATCGAAGATTAAAATCGTACCATGCTCGTTCGTTAAATCACGTAATCCTTGCAAAAATTCAGGTTGTGGTGCTACGACACCCATGTTACCAGCAACTGGCTCGACGATAACTGCCGCCAATTCCGAACCAAACTTCTCAAAAACTTCCTTAGCAGAGGCTAAGTCATTGTATGCCACTGTTAATGTGTTTTTCGCGATATCTGCAGGAACACCAGGGCTATCAGGTAAACCTAGAGTGGCAACACCTGAACCGGCTTTAATAAGCAATGAGTCACCATGACCATGATAGGAGCCTTCAAATTTCAAAATTTTGTCGCGACCAGTAACTCCACGTGCAACACGCAGTGCAGACATTGTTGCCTCCGTTCCGGAAGAGACAAAACGAATCATCTCCATTGCTGGCAGACGCTCTAATACTAATTTAGCTAATTTATTTTCTGTGTAGCTTGGCGCACCAAATGAAGAGCCTTTTGCAGCCGTTTCAGCGATTGCCTGCACCACTTCTGGATGTGTATGACCTAAGATAAGTGGTCCCCAAGATAATACGTAGTCGATATATTCATTGCCATCAATATCTTTAATAATCGCACCTGAACCGCTTTCCATAAAAATCGGGTCCATATTTACTGATTTAAATGCACGCACAGGGCTGCTGACCCCACCTGGCATTAACTTCAATGCTTCAGCATAAGCTTTTTTTGAATTTTCGTATGAACGAGCCATTTATTTCTCCCCCAACCAACGTACTGCATCTTTCGCATGGTATGTGATGATTAAATCAGCACCTGCGCGTTTCATGCTCAGTAGTGTTTCTAGTACAACCTTTTTCTCGTCAATCCAACCATTAATCGCAGCCGCTTTCACCATTGCGTACTCGCCTGAAACATTATAAGCAACAATCGGTGTTGTGAAGTTGTTTTTCACATCACGGATAATATCTAAATATGAAAGTGCCGGCTTAACGATTAAGAAATCTGCCCCTTCCACAACATCAGACTCTGCTTCACGAAATGCTTCCAAACGATTAGCCGGATCCATTTGGTACGTTTGACGGTCACCAAATTTCGGCGCACCATCAGCCGCCTCACGGAATGGTCCATAGTAGCTAGAAGCATATTTCACCGCATAAGACATAATCGGAATATGACTAAAGCCAGCTGCGTCTAAACCTTCACGAATTGCTACAACAAAGCCATCCATCATATTAGACGGTGCAATAATATCAGCACCTGCCTTTGCTTGAGAAACAGCCGTACGAGCTAAAACATCTAGTGAAGGATCATTTAAAATTTGTTCACCTTCAATGACACCACAATGCCCATGATCCGTATATTCACATAAACAAGTATCAGCAACGACTAGCAACTGCGGATGACGCTCTTTAATAAAGCGGGTTGCCTTTTGTACAATCCCATGGTCATGAAATGCACCTGTTCCTACTGCATCTTTTTCCAATGGTAAGCCAAATAAAATAACAGCCGGAATACCTAAAGTAACAATCTCATCTATTTCAGTACCTAACTGATCTAAAGAGAATTGAAATACACCAGGCATAGATGATACTTCGTTTTTAATATTTTCGCCTTCCGCAACGAAAATCGGGTATATAAAATCCTCTTTGTGCAAATAAGTCTCTTTTACCATGGCACGCATCGCTGCATTCGCGCGCAAACGACGATGTCTTTGAAATTGTAATTGTGTCACTTTATTTCGTCCCCCACTTTTATTAATTGCTCAAGTACCGCATGCATTGTATAAACAGTCGGCTTAATTTGAACTGTAGCGCCATAATTTTCAAGCGCACTTTCAGTAATATGACCAATCGCTGCAATTGTCGCCGTTTCCCAGCCTATAACTGGTGCTACATCAAGTGCATATACATCGACCGCAGACGGACTCGCAAAAATTACTATTACATCTTCACTACTCCGGATGCAGTCAATAATTGCTTCTACATGATCATGTCTTTCAATCGTCTCATAAACAGTCCATTCCTTTATCAAAAATGGCAAACCCGATTTCAACGTTTTTTTCGCCCTATCCCCTCGAATGAATAAGCAAGTTGGTTCATTTCCAGCCACTTCCGGAAACTCTTTTACAAATACATCCGCACTATAAACCGAAGGCATGAAGCTCACATTAAAGCCAAGCTGTTCTAACGCTTCAGTTGTTCTTTCACCAATCGATGCTATTTTACCTTGAAAATGCCATGCCTCTAAATTAAATTGCTCCATCTTTTTGCCAAAAGCTTCAACCGCATTTTGACTCGTGAAAATTAACCACTTAAATTGACGGGCTACTTCTATTTGCATTCCGTCATTTACTTCACTTATTTCGCAAGTTTCAATCAATGGATAAACGACGACTTGTCCACCTAACGCAATCATTTCATCAACTACAGATGTCGTTTTTGACGTCCCAGTCAAAATGATTGTTTTACCCTGTAAAGGCAGATTAGTTAGCACCTAGCTCTTCTTTCACACGCTGAATCAAATCAAATGCCCCTTGTTCAGTTAGCATACGTGCAACTTCCTTACCAAGCACATCTGCATCAGTGCCTGTAGCTGTTTCTTTATAAACAACTGAGGCATCCGGTGCTGCTACTAAACCAGTTAAAGTGAGTTGTTCTCCATTTGATTTTGCGAAACCTGCGATTGGCACTTGGCAGCCGCCATCCATAGCGGCTAAAAATGAACGTTCTGCATGTGCCTCTTTCCACGTTGCACTATGTGTCAGCTTTGAAAGCTCCTGCAACAATTCTGAATCTTCCTCGCGACATTCAATACCTAAAGAGCCTTGTGCTACAGCAGGTAAGCAATCTTCTATAGATAAAAATTCAGTCACAACATCCTCGCTCCAACCAAGACGTTTCAGTCCTGCAGCAGCTAAAATAATCGCGTCATATTCTTCTGTTTCAAGTTTCGCTAAACGTGTATCGACATTACCACGAATCCACTTAATTTCTAAATCTGGTCGTATTGTTAACAGCTGTGCACTGCGGCGTAAAGAACTTGTTCCGATAACTGCTCCAGCTGGTAAATCAGCAAACTTAACATGCCCTTTTGAAATAAATGCATCGCGCGCATCTTCACGTGAAGGAATACAGCCAATTACTAGGCCTTCCGGAAGAACTGCCGGCATATCCTTCATAGAATGAACAGCAAAGTCGATTTCTTTGTCGAAAAGCGCTTGTTCAATTTCTTTTACGAATAAGCCCTTGCCACCAACTTTCGAAAGCTGTACATCTAGAATTTGATCTCCTTTAGTAACAATTTCCTTCACTTCAAATTCAAAAGGAGCACCCGCAGCTTTCAATTCATTTATAAACCAATTTGTTTGTGTTAATGCTAGCTTACTTCTCCTAGAACCTACGATGATTTTTCTCAATGTTATCCTACCCTTCTTCAATACCATAAATGGAAGCCTGATAAACTACTTCCTAAAAAGAAATTTACTACAACGAGTAAATAGGCATAAATATGCACCCACGCATATTTTGTTCCAGTTAACTTCCCCTTACGATTCACATACAATATGTAACAATAAAGGACTAATAATATAAAGGAACCAATAATTTTTGCATCAAAAATAAAAAAGTTATCTAAAGCTAATAATGCCCATTCTAGACCGAGTATTAAACTAATGAATAATAAGGGAATCCCCACAAAGTAAGATACACTTATCCAATTACTCGTTTGTTGCAAGGATGGTAAGCGTGCCCATAAATGAGACCACTTTTTTTGCTTTAATAGTCGATATAAAATTAAATACAGTGTCGCAAAAACAAAGGTTAATGTGAATGCCGCATATGATAAAATGGCAAACGAAATATGAATAAATAGCATTTCCGAAATTAAAGTATCATCAACAGCCCCCGTCGCACGTTTAGGCATAAATGTAAAAATCGAAGCAAATAAAAAGCCTACTACATTTATAAAAAATACAGGTAAATCTACTCGTGCTATACAGTGGAGTACAATTGATAATGTGACGAGTAACCAAGAATAGACTAAGATACCCTCAGATAATGATAAAATCGGAAAACGCTGCAATTCAACAATTGTAAATATAATAAAAGTCGTTTGGATCACCCATACGAATGACACTAGCCAAAAGGCAATTCTTCTCGCTCGTACTTGTTTGTAAAAATAATCAGTAAAGTAAAAAACTAGACTGACTGCATACAAGACGATCATCACTTCAAATAGCCTTGTCATAGTCAAATCAGCCAATAAACATCCCTTCTTTTATAGCAAAATTTTATATTTAAATCTCAAGAAAAAAACGTTTCCGCATGTATAGTTTACCATACAGATACGAAAACGCCTCATTGACTCTCCCCTAGAACGAGTACTTCGCCTGTGCAGTAGTCGATTGTTGCACGCCTGTTTCATTGCGTAATACTTCTTGCTTATTTAAAGCAACCACTTCATCTTCCACAGCATCTACAATACCAAAAATTTGTTGGAACAACTGTAATTGTTCGCTACCTTTTGAGGAATTCGCCAACTCCTTCGCTTGAAGGATTGGCTCTTTTAACAATTGGTTAATAATTGATTTTGTATGTTTATCTAAAATTTTACGCTCGCGATCGGTTAAATCTGGCATTTTATTTTCAATACTTATCATTGTTTCTTCTTGAATACGATTCGCTTTTTTTCGAAGTGCAGAAATCACTGGCACAACCCCCAATGTTGCAAACCAATCCTTAAATTGAACGATTTCTTTATCAATCATTTGCGTTATTTCACCCGCTGCACGTTCTCTTTCAGCTAAGTTCGCCTCCACAATGCCTTGCAAATCATCAATATCATATAGGAATACATTCGGTAAATCGCCTACTCTCGGATCAATATCACGTGGAACAGCAATATCTACCATAAACAGCGGCTTCCCTTTACGAAGTCGATCTACAAATTGCATCAATTCAAAATCAATTACAAAGTCAGTTGCACCCGTTGAAGTAATTAATATATCCGCTTCTAAAAGGGAGCATTGTAATTCTTTCATGGATTTCGCTTTTCCGTCAAATTTCGCAGCTAAGCTCTCCGCCTTCTCAAAAGTACGGTTTATGACAGTTACTTTACCTACACCGCTTCCGTAAAGATTTTCTATAGCAAGCTCGCCCATTTTACCCGCACCTAAAATGGCTACATGTTTACGACCAAGCGAACCGAAAATCTTTTTCGCTAGTTCTACTGCAGCATACGAAACAGACACTGCATTTTCACCGATTGCCGTTTCGTTATGAGCACGCTTCGCAAAAGTCACCGCTTGTTTAAATAGCTGATTGTAGATTGTACCTGTAGTCCCAATTTCCTGTCCATTTAAGAAGCTCTTTTTCACTTGACCCAAAATTTGCGTTTCTCCAAGCACCATGGAGTCGATACCAGCAGTTACTTTGAATAAATGCTCCAATGCATGGTCTTCTTCACGAATAAACAAATGTGAAGTAATTGTTTCCATAGGCAAACTAAACCAATCTGCTAAAAACTTTTTAACAAAATGGCGCCCTGTATGCAATTGATCCACTACTGCGTAAATTTCCGTACGGTTACATGTGGATACAATAACATTTTCTAATATACTTTTTTGTCTTTGTAACGCTGCCATTGCTTGTGGTAGCTCACTTTCAACAAAAGAAAGCTTCTCACGAATTTCAACTGGCGCTGTTTTATAATTCAAGCCTACTACGATGGTATGCATGAATGACACCTCACACATTCTAATTCATAATTTTTATTATATCATAGTTCCCTGTTTGTCCATTTGATAATTGTGAACATGTTATGAAGAACATCCATAACCTTATTTTAGAATTATTATAAACTAACATTAACAAAATATACGCGAATCTGCAATGGTTTAAGAAAGCCAACCGTTTTATGGATATGCAATTGTGCTAAGCTAAAAAGAACACTTCCTAATAACAGTATCTTTCTTCATACAAAGAACATACTTCAATAACTGAATAGCGGTTTTCCAAAAAAAGCCGAGCGTTCGCGACACTGAGCCGAGCGCTTTTTTCCGTGTCCACTTTTTATACTAACTTCATCACTAAAATGTTATACTTTCTTACAAAAAAATCGTTTTGAAAGCTTGTAATAAGCTTTCAAAACGATTTCAATACAACATTATTCCTTAACGGTCGCTTTCGTCGATGCTAATAACTGACCGTTTTTATCGTATGCTAAAAACTCAACTTGTTTGCTTAGGTTGAAGTTTTCCATTAACGCTACTTGTTTTCTTGTACTAAACACCGATCTACTATTTGATGTTAAATCAAATTGAATATCACCATTTTTCGACGTATAACGAACAGCTACACGTGCTACATTCGTACAATTCGTATTAATACGTGCATTCATCGTTACATAGCCTTTACGCACAACAACTGTTGCATCGTTAAACATTGTTGGGCTATATAAGCAACTATCGTACACTTTTTTACATAAAATCGAATCGATAATAATTTGGTATGCACTATGCATTTGCCACTCTGTTGCAGCATGGAAGTAGCTACCACCAGTGTCTTTCGCAAGCTTAGCTAATAATTTCTCATTTAATTGCGATTTTTCACCGTAACCGACCGTGTAAATTTTCACACCTAATTTTTTAGCAGTGCGTAATGCCTTTTCTAATTCAGCTTCACTTGACCTACCGTCCGATACTAATACGATAGATTTCGAAGTTTTCGTATCGGATGTGAATTTATTGAGAGCTACATTAATACCAGAAATGACATTCGTCGCACCGGATTCTTTTTCATTTTTGAATAGGCTATGTGCAGTGACTGTTTTCGCATCGCCTTCTTTTATAACATAGCCTTTTGTTGTTGTTTTAACGGCTATATTATAATCCGCATTCATTTGTTTAATCATCAAATTTGTTTTAAGACCACGATAATTATAAGGATCGATTGTATTCATAGAAGTTGAATAATCCATTACATAAGCTACTTCAGCAGCTAATGAGCAACTATTTTTTTCGAACTTCGGATTTGTATAAATCGATTTTTCTAAAGATGTATTAGCTACATCTTTTAAAATTTTACTATAACGTGGGTCAAGTGGTGTTGTTAATTCAGCTGTTACAACAGCATCACCATATTCAATAGAGTCGAAATATGCAACAGCAACACCTGCACTACCTGTGTTATTCAAATAATCTGACGTATTAGTTATAAATGAAGATATTTTTTCAACGCCATTAAACATAATTTTAACAGTACCTTGATAATCAGTAATGATTTCTCCGCCTGGACTTACTAGCGTCACCATTACTTTTGTATAACGAGCCATCCCTTCAGGACGAGCTGCTTCTTCAGCACTTTCCTTTAAAGCTAGCATACGTTTATAGTACGCCTCTAATTTCCCTAATGTTTTACCGCTATCATGCTTTAAAAATACGACACGATCATAGTTTCCTAAATTTTCATAAATCGCCCAAATTTTCATCACACTATCGTAATGGTCAAGTGTCAAATCCTTCTCTTCTGGGAGATACGTCAATAATTTAATAATCGACCCTACACTGTTTATATGTTCTACTTGAGAGGCGATACTATCATCTACCCCTTTAATTTGATAAACCGGTCGACCATCTTCATGTTGTGAATAATCTACTGTAGTTTCAAAAGCGGAATCTCTTAATCGTTGTTTAATGATTTCTTCAAATAACCATACTGAAATTTCGTAATCCTCAAACTTTAATACCGCATCTTTGTACTCAATTGCATCATTTTTTGCATTGCTATTCGCTCCATAATGCAAAATACCTGTTTCCGGCTGATTCAATTCATTTGTATACGTTGTGAATTGACTCACATGGAACTTTTTATCATTTTCAAATAGTTCATGCACTGTAATTGGTTTATTCAGTGTGAAATATTGAGGTCCCTTGACATAAGGTGGGTATACTGGTGGATCCACAATGCCCGGTAAGTCTGGTTGATCGGGATCATACACATCATAACTAATACGCATTTCTGCCTTAGGTGCATAGCGTACTTCCGCCTCAATTTTTTTACCTACTAGGCACTTCATATTCGCATCTTTGTTATTAATAAGTTCAAATGTTATTGTATCGCGAACAGATTTTGTTAAAGCTGGTGCGACAACTTTGGCAGACAGCATGTTGCCATCTGATTGTATATTTCGAACAGGTTCATTACTTGCATCGACAATACGCGCACCATAGGAAGATAGCACTTGGAACGTATACGATTTATCATTCGCAATTGGCACACCGAAGCAATCTTTTAAGGATAATGTAATGACTGACGAATCTTGACCATTAGCAATTAAATCTGTTTTTTCAACATTAATGGATTGTACTGCATTATTTATACCTTCTGGTCCGACAATGTCATTGCCGTTTCCACTGCCATTTTCCAAATCCGACGTTGTTGAATCATCGAAACCTGGCGGCAAAGTAATTTTCGCATTATCACTACCATTACCTGCGCGCTTTAAGCCTTGTACAGCAAATGCACCTTTTTTTGAACTACGGTGCAAGAACACAGCAAGATCCGCACGTGTTAAATTACCTGTTGGGTTGAAGCTAGAATACGTTCTTTTCCCAGCAACACCAGTTGAAAGTTCATTAATATATAAGTATTGAATTGCTTGTTTTTCCGATAAATCTAGTCCTTTAAATGCTGCATAAATTCGCGCAAATTCGCCACGCTTCACACTCGCAATACGACCAGCCGCACTTGTAGTCCCTTTAAAAGGTAAATAAAATTCACTATAAAAATTATATGCAACATCCGCTACATAGTTAAGCGAGTAGTTATTATCTACTCTCGAAAATGCAGTAACCAACTCTTGGTCTGTCACTACTTTTGTTCGGTCAGTTGCATTATTAATCGTTACTACCTTATTGTTTATTGCCCAGGAAATTGCAGTATCTTTTTCAGACACTGCTGCTTGTGTACTTGTCGGCATAACTGTCACAAGAACTAAAACAAAGCTAAGCAGTACAACGAGTGATTTCTTTAAATAGCTCATAGCATCCAGTCCTTCCTTCAATCAAAGAAAATTCCGTTATCTCGGTAATTTTCCTTTAAGTCATTCTCTAAATAGAGTAAAAATCTTTCAAAAACTAATGATGCTTGTGCACGCGTTAACTGCTTATGCGGATTAAAACGATTTGTAGTAGAATCTCCCACCATTAACCCGATCTCGTTCATAATATAAACACTGTTTCGAGCATACTCAGGAATGTTGGCATCATCTGCATATTCAGTTGCATAAATAGGACCTGATTCTTTATTTTCAAGCCCTAAAGCTCGTACAAAGATAGTAGCTGTCTGTGCACGCGTAATTCCTCTATCCGGATTAAAGTAGCCATTATCACCTGTTATAATTCCTTTTTTTACCGCTGATACGAAATAGCTATAATCTTTTTTATTTCTCGGTACATCTTTAAAAATACTTGAATTAGAAGATGTGTTTGCAGACTTTTCCTCTAACACACGTAAGTCTACCGCCTTTGCAACTGCTACTGTAAAATCATAGCGTTTCATTGGTGTACTTGGTGAAAAGATGTTGTTCGCGTCTTCATAAATACCTAAAGAGTACAACTTTTCAATTGCGTCTTTTGCTTCAATATTTGCAATATCACGGAATTTCGGTACGATTAATCGCTCAATCGTCGGCATATACTCTGCCTCAATGTCGATTTCACCTTTACCTGCACCATATGGAATATCGTATGTGTAATTTGAAATAGCATCTTTTTCACTCACAACCGCATAACCACCATCAAAACTTGACATTGGCGGCTTATTTTCCTCATAGTTCAACACACGAGACTTACTAGTCGATAATCGATTTTTCACATACCCCTTACCGCCAGTACTTTCTGTGATAATAGACTCTGTAATTTGGGTTTCAGTCGCCCCCCAGAAGTTTTCATAACCAGCATGGCGACTTTGTGAATCTACTGTAATTGTTTTTGGTGCTTGACCTCGCTTACCAGGAACTGTGTATATTTTACGAGATACGACATTGCCTGAGTAATAGTCTGATGCTGGACGGTTATCTGTCACTGTACCTTGCGAAAATTGATAGTCAGCTAATGTATAAGATACACCATCAATAACTATTTTTTCACTATATTTTGTGACATTGCCATTTGCTGTTTGTTGACCAATGGACGAATGGTCCACAATGTCCGACTGATAGGTGAAATTACGTGTTAACGTTTCACCTTTATCGCCTGTCAGCTTTAAATTATGTGACTCTACTAACTTCCCTTTAGACTCCTTTGAGGTGATTTTTATTGCCTTACTCGTACCTCTAAATACAACAGGTTTTCCTGATATAAAAACAACTTCCTCATATGTATACTCATTTTTCACTGAACCGCTAATATCTGCAGTAATAGCTGAAGTATACTGCGGGGCTATCGTAAGCACCACTAGAAGAGCCAGTAATGTAATAAAACTTTTCATAGGAATTTTACTCATTATTTATTTCCGTCCCTTTCTTCTTATTAGTTATGGCATGTGGTATTTCCCACATGCCACCTTGGATTAGTCAACAAATATTATATGACTATTAATATTTGAATCTGAAATGATGAAAACGCGATCTGACTTTTTAATATCGGATGGTTGAATAACTTTTCCAGCTTTTATAATCGTCGCTTGATCCATATCCATATTTAAAATTGCACCAGACTCTAACCAACTTCCACCTTCCCACTGACTAACACTTTGAACATCAATAGTCGCCGGGAATGTTGCATCCACTTTCGACAACTTACCTGTCACTATTTGCGTAGCCATTGGCTGTGTACGCTCAAGTAGATGAATTGCCTGCACATGGCCATCTTTCACATAGAAATAACCGTAGTAATCTTCGTACGTCACTAACTCAACATTTGGTTTGATGGAAATTGTTGAAGACGTATCATTCACAACCGCTTTTGTATCATTACTAATTGAAAAAGTATCATTATTTGCATACTGCCAATAATTATTCGATAGTTTTACTAAGTCATCTAATTCAACTGAATAACCATCAACATAGGATAATTTCCCATAGTACAATTCATGAGATGCTAAGCTTGAAGATGTAAAGCTATTGCTTGTCAATTGCACAACTTGTGCAAAATTATCACGTACGCCACCATCCGTCACAACATGTGCAGTGCCATATGCGATTAAGCCCGTCGGTTCAACTAGTCGTCCATTTCTCACTAAAATCGAGCCATTATGGAAATACATACGGCCAGCTGTTTTTAATGTAAGGAATTGATACTTCGTGTCTATCGATGTCATTTGCTCAAAATAAGTGCGCTCATTATTTTCAAGAATGACCATTTTCTCTATCACTTCTTTACTGAATTGCTTTAGCGTTACATAATAAATATCACTACCAACATAATTTTTCAGTTGCATCTTATCAATCTTCTTGTTGCCAACATAGACAGGCACTTTTGAATTAAACGTCATCGTTGTTAAGTCATCTGTTGGCTTTGTACCAAAACTCCAATTGACAAATGGCTGATGATCTTTAATAGTCAATTTATTACTGCTTGGGTTTACTGAAACAACTTTACCTTTATACAAATTTCCAATAGTTGCACCTGTTTCACTAATTTCAATTGACGAAACAGTAGCAGTGCCTAAATTTTTAAAGTTTAGTTTTACACGATCCCCTACATACATCGCACTCAAATCGACTGTAGATGAACCTTTTTTATAAATTGTATTTTTATTAATATAAAAAGTTCTTTCATCGCCTGTGTTTGGTTTTACAATTACAAACATGCCATTTGGATCAATATTTGTAATAACACCTAAAACCGTTTTAGGTTTGTGTGAAACAATATTATCAACAGGCTCATTTGAAGTCCCTTGCATCGTTACGACACGACCAAAATTCACATCCACTTCAACCTGCATTCCTTTTTTAAAACCTTCAATTGTTGTTTGTTTGTCATTAATAGATAACCGTACATTATTATTAATATTTGATTCAAATTCACGACCATTTTCATCTATTAACGTGACTTCATTTAAGTTTTTTACAATTTCACCGTTATTATTTGTCCGCTCTGAATAGGAAACACGTTCAAAAGTCATATTTTTATGACTAGCTGCATTTGCTGTATTTCCTTGCGGGATTATCAAAGTCCATAACAGAAGAATTGTCATTATGTATATAATTTTTTTCAACAACATTACCTCCACCAAAAATATTGTATTTAATTTAATCATTCGGATTATCACAGTTAAGTAGATTGATTTTCTTTATGGCTAGCTTATTATAATCTTTCATTTCTTTTATCAACTGCCACTCTCAACTTTTAGTGGCACACCAATTATATCTATTTGAACACAAAATTCCCTATTTTTAAAGTTCCTTTTTCAGGAATTGTTTTATCATAGAAAGAAATCCATCCTATATAACTAGCGGTAGCCCCAGTTTTGAGCTACCTTTCTAGTAATCAATTACGCACAGGAGTAATTGTTTTCACATAAAATATGTAGCATCCTCGCAAGTAAGACGATTAAACTTGGATGTCTATTGAATGACCTGCAGTTGGATGTGGAGCATCTAACATTTCCACTAACTGCGCTGTCTGTTGCTCTTGTAAATCCATTGCTTGTTTCGTAACAGCTAATGAAACATTTTGCATTAAGCTTGTTTGGCTCATTGCCATTGATAAAGCTGCGATATCCATTTACGCCACCTCCTACCCACTTTATCGGCTAAATTGTTATAATATCTAGTGTTTTTCTACAATAAAAATAAAAAAACATCTACGATAACTCGCCATAACAGACGATTACTGTAGATGTTTCTCACGATCAAATAAAATCAAATCTTATTCAGTCATTTTGTTTTCAATTGCTTTCCATGCTTCTTCAAAGCCTAATCCTTTTTCAGAAGAGAATAAAATTAAATCGTCACTTTTATCCATGTTCAGCGTTTCTCTTACCACTTTTTTATGCTTGTCCCACTTACCTTTTGGGATTTTATCGGCTTTTGTCGCAACAATAATACATGGTATATTGTAATGCTTTAAAAAATCGTACATCATGCAATCATCTGTTGTCGGCGGATGACGTAAATCCACAATTTGCACAACAGCTTTTAAAATTTCACGACCAGCAATATAACGTTCAATCATTTTTCCCCATGCTTCACGCTCTGTTTTCGATACTTTTGCATAACCATAGCCTGGCACATCGACGAAAAACAACTTTTCTTCTATTTTGTAGAAATTCAGTGTTTGCGTTTTTCCTGGCTTCGATGAAATACGCGCCATACTTTTACGACCAATCATACGGTTGATGAATGATGATTTCCCTACATTTGAACGCCCTGCAAGTGCAAATTCTGGCAGACCATCCTCAGGATATTGTTCTGGTCTCACTGCACTAATTACCAGCTCGACGTTATGGACTTTCATAAATATTAAAAACCTCCATCCAGTGCCAAATCCAACACTTCATCTGCTGTTGACACTAGTTTAAATGTGAGTTGCTCACGAACGCTTTCAGGAATATCCTCTATATCACGTTCATTATCTTTCGGACAAATAATTGTCGTTAGTCCCGCTCGGTGAGCACTTAAAGATTTCTCCTTTAGTCCACCGATTGGTAATACGCGCCCTCGTAATGTTATTTCCCCCGTCATACCTACCTCACGACGAATCGGGCGGTCTAATATAGCAGAAACAAGTGCAGTTGCCATCGTTATACCTGCTGAAGGACCATCCTTTGGAACAGCTCCTTCAGGCACATGGATATGAATATCATGTTTTTCGAAATACTCTGCATCAACACCTAACTCTTCTGTTTTTGTACGAACAAAAGATAATGCTGTTTGCGCTGATTCTTTCATGACATCTCCAAGTTTCCCTGTAAGTTGTAATTTCCCCTTACCTGGTGTTAACGAAACCTCAATTTGCAAAGTATCGCCGCCAACAGTTGTATACGCTAGCCCCGTTGCTACACCTACTTGGTTTTCGGTTTCAGCTAAACCATAACGATAGCGATGCTTACCTAACAGCTCCACCAATGTTTTCACATTAATTGTTACTCGCTTTTTATCTGTTGAAACAATGACTTTTGCGACTTTACGACATAACGTAGCTACTTGACGCTCTAATCCACGAACACCTGCTTCTCGTGTATAATAACGAATTAAATCTAATACAGCATCATCTTTGAAAATTAACTGTGTTTTTTTCAAGCCATGCTCTTTTAATTGCTTTGGAATTAAATGATTTTTCGTGATTTGCATCTTTTCAATTTCTGTATAACCAGCAATCGAGATAATTTCCATTCGATCTAAAAGAGGTCCTGGTATAGTGCTTAAATCATTCGCCGTTGCAATAAACAATACATTCGATAAGTCATATGGCTCTTCAATATAATGATCACTGAACGAATTATTTTGTTCAGGGTCTAGCACTTCTAGCATCGCTGCCGAAGGATCCCCTCTAAAATCATTCGACATTTTATCGATTTCATCTAGTAAAAATACAGGATTTGTTGTTCCAGCTTTTTTCATACCTTGAATAATACGTCCAGGCATCGCACCTACATACGTACGGCGATGTCCACGAATTTCCGATTCATCACGTACCCCACCTAAAGCCACTCGAACAAAATTACGATCCAAACTTTCTGCAATAGAACGAGCTAATGACGTTTTACCAACACCAGGAGGGCCGGCTAAACAAAGAATAGGTCCACGCAATGAATTCATTAACTGACGCACAGAAAGATACTCTAACACACGTTCCTTCACTTTTTCAAGTCCATCATGATCGCGGTCTAATATTTTTTCAGCATATACCGTATCAATTCGGTCTACCGTTGACGCAGACCACGGAATAGACGTAAGCCATTCTAAGTAGTTACGAATCACGCCACTTTCAGCACTTGCTGCTGGTAGCTTCTCATAACGATCTAACTCCTTCAAAGCTATTTCTTTCGTAGTATCGGGCATTCCCGCACTATCAATGCGATTTCGTAGCTCACTAACTTCTCCCGTTTTTCCTTCTCGATCCCCAAGCTCAGTTTGAATAGCTTTCATTTGTTCGCGTAAGTAATACTCTTTTTGCGTACGCTCCATCGCTTGTTTCACTTTTACATTAATCTTCTTTTCTAAATCCAACACTTCTTGTTCATCATGTAAACGAATTATTAAATGATCTAAACGTTTTTTAACATTCGTGATTTCTAATACTTCTTGCTTATCTGCAATTTTAAACGGTAAATGCGAGGCAATTGTATCAGCAAAACGCCCAGGTTCTTCAATATCTATTATCGTGTTAATTGTTTCTGCCGTGATTTTATTAGAGGATTTCGCATACTTTTCAAAATATGTGAGAAGTGTACGCATTAGCGCCTGCATTTCATTATCCTTGCTTTCCGAATCCTTTTGAATCGCTATATTCACCGCAGTATAATCGGCTAGCTCCTTATAATCCGACCATGACGCACGGACAACACCTTCCACTAAAATACGCATTGTACCATTTGGTAATTTTAACATTTGTTTAATATATGCTAGCGTCCCAACCTCATATAAATCTTCTTTCGTAGGTTGCTCATCACGCATTTCTTTTTGCGTTACTAAAAAAATCATCTGGTCTTCTAGCATCGCCTGTTCTAACGCAACAACAGATCGATTTCTACCCACATCAATATGTAATACCATTGAAGGGTACACTAATAATCCGCGTAACGGTAAAAGCGGTACATTATTAGTATTTGTTATATTTACCATGCGGGTATTCACCTCCACCTAATTCATTTTGTTCATGGACTCCACTGTAGTATGTGATAAAAACAAATTAATCCACCAACATTCTTAAGGTAATTAACGCCATTTAGATTTCCCAGGTTCATTTACCCACAAAATAATAACGCTTATTTCATTTCTGCATCTATATATGTATGAAGAAAAGGCTGACTTACGAGCTGTGCGCGTAATGCACAAAATCGAAGCCAGCCAATTCACTCTTTAACTCATATTAACAGGCATTAATACCTACCGATAGTCTACCACTTAGATTAAGCTGACGTTTTTTTGTTACTGTCTTCAACAAGTTCTGTACCATCTTCAAGCAACAATTTCGGCTTTTCTTTTGCTTTAATTGTTTCGCCCGTAATGATACATTTTTTCACATCATCGCGAGACGGTAACTCATACATTACCTCAAGCATTGTAGACTCAATTATCGAACGTAAACCACGTGCGCCAGTTTTACGCTCAATTGCTTCTTTAGCAATTTCTAAAAGTGCTTCGTCGTTAAATTCAAGTTCAACGCCATCTAGCTCAAGCATTTTTTGATATTGCTTCGCTAAAGCATTTTTAGGCTCTGTTAAAATTTGCATAAGCGCTGCCTCGTTTAGTTGTTCTAAACTCGCCAGTACAGGCAAACGACCAATGAATTCTGGAATTAAACCAAACTTCAGTAAATCCTCAGGAATTAACTGACCCATTAATGAGCCCTCTTCTACTATAGCTTTATTCGGATCCGAACCAAAACCAATTATTTTTTCACCTTGACGGCGTTTAATAATGGATTCGATTCCATCAAACGCTCCACCTACGATAAATAAAATATTTGTCGTATCGATTTGTAAAAATTCTTGATGCGGGTGCTTACGCCCACCTTGTGGAGGAACGCTTGCTACTGTGCCTTCAAGGATTTTAAGAAGAGCTTGTTGCACACCTTCACCAGATACATCACGCGTAATTGAAGGGTTCTCCGATTTACGAGCAACTTTATCAATTTCATCGATATAAATAATTCCTTTTTCCGCTCGTTCAATATCATAGTCAGCAGATTGAATTAATTTTAACAAAATATTTTCAACGTCTTCACCTACATAGCCCGCTTCTGTTAAAGAAGTCGCATCAGCTATAGCGAATGGGACATTTAAAATCCGCGCAAGTGTTTGAGCTAATAAAGTTTTACCGCTACCTGTCGGGCCGATTAACACAATGTTCGATTTTGCTAACTCTACATCATCAATTTTACTATTTGTATTGATACGTTTGTAGTGGTTATAAACCGCAACAGCTAGTGCTTTTTTCGCACGTTCTTGTCCAATTACATACTCATCTAAAATCGATAGAATTTCCTTTGGTTTCGGAATATCTTGGAAATCAATTTCTTCCTCTACACCTAGTTCCTCTACAACGATTTCTGAACAAAGTTCGATACATTCGTCACAAATATAAACACCTGGTCCTGCGACTAATTTACGTACTTGTTCTTGTGGTTTTCCACAAAAAGAGCATTTTAAATTACCTTTTTCATCATTAAATTTGAACAATATGTTTCACCCCTATTCAAGCAACAATCTTACAAGATTATTGCATCTTTTTCAAATAAATTGTTTTCCTTATAAAAATATTCCGTTTTAGAAATAACAATTTGATTATGTATGAAACTATTTACAAGTTATAAAACAAGGCACGGAAAATTGCCGTACCTTGTCTCATTCTTATCTCTTTAATTAAACCTAATTGTATACCGTAGCTATTACTCAGTAATTTTAGCGTTTTCTACTAAAAGTTCTACTGTTTTTTGGATTTTAATATCATTTACAAGAACTGCATTTCCGCCTAAAGCAGAAGTGATTTGCTCTTTAGTCATGTTGAATTGTGCAGCCATTTTTTCTAATTCAGCGTCTATGTCTGCTTCTGTAGCTTCGATTTTCTCAGCTTCACCAATTGCTTCTAATGTTAAAGAAACACGCACACGGTTTTCAGCTTCTTCTTTCATTTGACCACGTAAATCTTCTTCTGTTTGACCAGAGAATTGGAAGTAAAGCTCTAAATTCATACCTTGAGTTTGTAAACGTTGACCAAACTCTTGTAGCATACGATCAGTTTCAGTAGTAATCATACCTGCTGGTACTTCAAATTCAGCATTTTCAGCTGCTTTTTCAACAAGCTCGTCACGTAATACTGCATCTGATTCAGCTAACTTACTTGCAGTCATTTGCTCTTTAATTTTAGCACGTAAAGCTTCAACACCTTCTACTTCTGGGTCGATTTCTTTAGCGAACTCATCGTTTAGTTCAGGAAGAACTTTTGTTTTTACTTCTTTAATAGTTACTTTGAAAGTAGCTTCTTTGCCAGCTAATTCTTCAGCATGGTATTCTTCTGGGAAAGTAACAACTACGTCTTTAGCTTCACCAGATTTAGCACCTACTAATTGCTCTTCAAATCCAGGGATGAATGAAGCTGAACCGATTTCTAATGCGTAATCTTCGCCTTTCCCGCCTTCGAATGCTTCTTCACCTACGAAACCTTCGAAATCGATAACAGCAGTATCGCCAGTTACGATAGCTTCGTCTTCTTTAATTTCAAGTTCAGCTTTTTTAGCTAATTGCTCTTGGATTTGTGCTTCAACTTCTTCGTCTGCTACTTCTACTGAAAGTTTAGCCACTTCTAAGCCTTTGTAATCACCAAGTTTTGGTTCTGGTTTAACAGTAACTTGTGCTGTGAAAGTGAAATCTTGACCGTGTACAAAACCTTCTGTACCACCGATTTCAGGGTAATCTACTGGTGTAATTCCAGCTTCGTCGATTGCTTTTGAATAAGATTCAGGAACGATAATTTCTAAAGCATCTTGATAAAGAGCTTCGATTCCGAAACGTTGTTCGAACATTTTACGAGGCATTTTCCCTTTACGGAAACCTGGAACGTTAATTTGTTTTACAACTTTCTTGAATGCTTGATCCATTGCTGTATCGATTTCTGCAGCTGTTACTTCAATTGTTAGAGTACCGATATTTCCTTCTTGTTTTTCCCATTTTGCTGACATGTATAATACCTCCAAATAATCTATTTTGCCTCTGCTTTAAGTAGTGGTATTTCTTATCACGCAAGCATGATACAAACACTTTACTATCCGCCAGAAGCTATAATTTTTCCAGTAAATATTTACTGAGCATAACTAATTTCTTGCTTCTATCTTGCCATTTTTAAAATACGGCTGACTTCTGCTGAAAAAAGTTGAATTTCAATGTTAGACAATTCATTCGTAACTACGATTTTGACAACCATTTTAGTATATCATAGATGCGTATAGTTTCAACTTTTTTCACACACCATTTAGTTCTGATAATTTTTCTAATGTTTGCAAGTAGTCGATGATTTCATAGTCCATTTCTTGCACTTTTCCAAGCATTGATTGCACTAAGTTAATATAACTATAGGCGATATCATCTACAGCAAAATCCTTCCAACCAAATGGATACGTAACAATAGCATGCTTCGCCATTAAATAATCTACCATTTCTAATGTTGTCGGATCTTGCTCTAATTTACGTTCAACCAACTGTTTTACTTCTTCATATTGAGAAAGTCGATTTGGCAAATTCAAGTCAGCAGGATTCACGACAGCTATTTGCTCAAATTTACACACTTGAATATCCAATGATACCTCTTGCTCTACAAGTAATATAAGTGCCAAGCTTTTTATAAACGGATGGATTTCCTCACATTCGATAATTGCTTTTAACGCTTCTTTTAACTGCCGAACATTTGCATCCATTAAACGATGCAAATACATAGCCTGTTCATTTGGTGCCAATTGTGTGAAGTTACCTAGTTCATATTGATTTTCTTCAATTAAATTATCTACACTTTCATTTCCCTGTCGATTTTTAGACACTTCTGCATTTATAGTTTTCAAACGTGCGAATTTCTCTAATTGTTCTGGCGGAATAATGTTCTCTTCTATTAATGAATCTATCAAAGTTTCAACTTGTTGAAAATCCTTCACCTGCATCCCAATTGTAATATAGAGCTCCATCACCTCTAAATACTTCGACGTCCCCATCGCAAGCAACTCTTCACAAACTTGTTTTGCCTTGTCATATAATTTCAATTCATACAAAGCAAATGCATAAACAGTTAGGGTGGCTTCATCACCTTCTTCATACACTAGCGCCTTTTCAAAACAAGCAATTGCCTCTTTATATTGATAATTTTCCGCAAATTGGTGTCCCTCAGTAATCAGTCTTTCCGTCATTCCCGGAAACACCAATATATTTTCTCGTTTCACAACACGATGTTTTTTACTCGCCATTTTCTTCACCTCTATCTTTAAAAAATTCGTTCTATTGTAAACATGGTCCATCTGCACTTGATTGGTTACACCAATGCACATTATATACCCAAAGAATGCCCAGGAGCGTTTCGTTTTATTACTACATCAATCTAGGGTTTACAGCTATACGCCACTATCATAGCAATTTTTTGCGTTTTCTGGAATTAGAATCTGCACGAAGTCGACCTACGCTAACTAAGAGTAATCACTTTACTACTATTTCTTACAACGATCTTTCTTACTAAAATACGCTATACTTATGGCGTACATATATTTGTTTTCGGAGGTATTATTTATGAGTATTAAACAAACGGTTCAGTCATTCTCTACAATGACACATCAGGAGCAGCAAGCTTTCTTATTAGAAAACGGGAATTCCTTCTTAAATCAAATGCTTCATCATATTGGCTCAGCAGACGCCGAGCTGCGGGACCAACTAATCTACAGAACGTTTGTAAAGCTAATTAGTGACGACTTGCTAGCCAAAGAACAAATGCAATTTCTATTTGACGAGGCGACGAATGACAAATACCTTTACAACGCCCTTGGTGAACGCAACACAGATACCGTTTTCACTCGATCTTTTTCCGCATTACTGATTGCCAATTTGTTAGCAAAAGATATTGAAGCACCATCATTAGATTCCGCAAAATTGGACAACTTCTTCAAAAAATGTGGGCGTTATTTATTATTAGAAGAAGATACTCGTGGTTTTGTCGATCAAAAAGGCTGGGCTCATAGCTTCGCTCATGGCGCCGACTTAGCAGCTACGAGCATTCGTCACCCTGCATTTGATGTGAGCAAAGCATCTGCTATTTTACACGCGCTTAAAATGTCATTTTGGAAGGGTACCGTTTTTGTTGACGATGAAGAAGAGCGATTTACCGCAATAATTGAAGCTTTACTTGCCCGAAACGTTCCTGAAGAAGTACTAATCGAATGGTGCAATCAGCTTTTCGATAAATTCGAGATGCATTTACTTACACAAGGATACAACGACCAATTTTTCAAAGGACGCACATGCACGATGAACTTCGCAAAAACATTATACTTCTCCATAAAAATGAACAACCTAGCACCACAGTTACAAAATGCACTTTACGAGCAAATTGCCAAATGGTTGAAACTTGGCGCATAAGAAAAACCGGGCAAAAACATGCCCGGTCCTTTTTGGATTATTTGCTATTTTCATTTGTGATAAACCAGATATTTTGGTTCATAATCATCACCTGGGATTGATTTCCGTTCCGGCTGCGCGCTTTCCGGGGGGCGTCCGATGAACCGCTTCACTCGCTATGCT